>NZ_CAXIAK010000036.1:0-34215 GCF_964021665.1 uncultured Acidovorax sp. | reverse complement strand
CAAAAAGAATTGGGAGGATTCATGATGCCACATTTATGACACAGTAAGACTAGGACCTGCCGGAAAAACATTCGCATAACATTGCAGACGTACGAAAACCCCAAAAGGAGAAATCGATGGACCGTCGCCACTGGATCGCGCTGGTACTGGCCACTGCTGCAGGATCTGCAGCCGCACAAGCCTACCCGAACAAAATCATCAAGCTGCAGGTGCCCTTTGCACCCGGCGGCACCACCGACATCATTGCCCGCGTGATCGCCGACCCGCTGGGCAAGGCCCTGGGCCAGAGCGTGATCGTTGAAAACAAGGCGGGTGGCGGTGGCATCGTGGGCGCCAATGAAACGGCCAAGTCAGCCCCGGACGGCTACACGCTGGGCATTGCCACGGTTTCCACCACAGCGGCCAACCCGGCCATCAACCCCAAGACGCCCTACAACCCGCTGACGGACTTCACGCCCATCATCAACATCGCGGCCACGCCCAACATCATTGCGGTGCACCCCAGCTTTCCGGCCAAGGACTACAAGGGCTTTGTGGCTGAGCTGAAGAAGTCCGCAGGCAAGTACTCGTACTCGTCTTCGGGCACCGGCGGCATCGGCCACCTGCAGATGGAGCTGTATAAGAGCCTGACCGGTACGTTCGTGACGCACATCCCCTACCGGGGTGCAGGCCCCGCCCTGAATGACACGGTGGCGGGCCAGGTGCCCATGATTTTTGACAACCTGCCCTCAGCGCTGCCCTTCATCAAGGAAAACCGCCTGGTGCCCATCGTAGTGGCAGCGCCTCAGCGCGTAGCGGCCCTGCCCAATGTGCCCACCTTCAAGGAAGTGGGCCTGGAGCCAGTGAACCGCATGGCCTACTACGGCATCGTGGGCCCCAAGGGCTTGCCCAAGGAGGTGGTGGACAAAGTGAACGCTGCCGTGCGCAAGGCGCTGGAAGACCCGGCCGTGAAAAAGCGCATCGAGGACACCGGCTCCATCGTGGTGGGCAACACGCCCGAGCAGTTTGCCCAACAGATCAAGGCCGAGTTCAGCGTCTATAAAGACGTGGTGGCCAAGCAAAAGCTGACGCTCGACTGAGCACTGCACTGAAGCAAAGCCGCGCGGGCCTGGCCTGCGCGGCTTTTTGTCATGGCGCGTACGGTGGGCGTGCTATCGTTTTTGGATGCTTGAAGACAGCCTGCGCGCGATCGATACCTTTGTAGATGCCCTGTGGCTGGAAGACGGCCTCTCGCGCAACACCCTGGCGGCGTACCGCCGTGACCTCACGCTCTACGCACAGTGGCTGGCACAGCAGCAGCCCCCGCTGGCGCTGGACGCCACAGCCGAAATGCACCTGAGCGGCTACTTTGCTGCCCGCCATGCGCAAACGCGCGCCACCTCGGCCAACCGGCGTCTGACGGTGCTGCGCAGGTACTTTCATTGGGCCTTGCGCGAACGCCGCATCACCCAAGACCCGACCCTGCGCCTGCAGGCTGCACGCCAGCCCTTGCGGGTGCCCAAAACCCTGTCGCAGGCCCATGTGGAGGCCTTGCTCAGCGCCCCTGACCTGGGCAACCCCCTGGGCCTGCGCGACCGCACCATGCTGGAGCTGATGTATGCCAGCGGCCTGCGCGTGACGGAACTGGTCACGCTCAAGACCTTTCAGGTGGGGCTGAACGAAGGCGTGCTGCGCGTGATGGGCAAAGGCAACAAGGAGCGGCTGGTGCCTTTTGGCGAAGAAGCGCGCAGCTGGCTGCAGCGCTACCTGCAAGAGGCGCGCGGCGCCATCCTGGCCGGGCAGCAGACGGATGACCTGTTCGTGACCCACCGCGGCGAGGGCATGACGCGCGTGATGTTCTGGGTGATTGTGAAAAAGTGGGCGCAGGTGGCGGGCATCACTGTGCCCCTGTCACCCCACACACTGCGCCACGCCTTTGCCACCCACCTGCTCAACCACGGGGCGGATTTGCGCGTGGTGCAACTGCTGCTGGGGCATGCCGATATTTCGACCACCACCATCTACACCCACGTGGCGCGGGAGCGGCTCAAGGCGCTGCATGCGCAGCACCATCCACGCGGCTGAGTCCTGCGTTGGGATGAGGGGCTCGTGCACCCCGCAAGCAAAAAGGGCTCCGTTCGACGGAGCCCTTTTTTGACTTTTGAACGAAGGCGTTCTGTGTATCAGTCTCCGTTCAGGTCTTCGGCCCAGGCCAGCGCCTGCAGGTGGGCCCAGTTGACCTGGCGGTTCGACAGATGCAGTTCGTCGGCCACGCGGGCAAACGTCGCGTCATCGCCAGATTCACAGGCCTTGGTCAGCTCCAGGAACGGCGCGAATACGCCGGTGCCGTGCAGCAGGGCATCTGTCACCGGCTGGGGCAGGGCCACCGATTCGAGGGCTTTTTCCAGCGGCACGTTCAGCATCGTGTCGAGCAGCGAGAACACCCCCACCACGAACGCGTTGTCGCATTCCTCCGGGGGCAGCAATTCGGCCGCCAGCAGCTCCATCAGGCGTCCGCGCACCACGGCGGTCTGGCCCACGGCAGGAGGGGATCCATCGCGCGAGGTGGTCATGAGCAGCGCCGCCCAGCGGAACAGCTTCTTGAGGCCCAGGATCATCACCGCGTGGCGGAAGGAAGTCACTTCGCACGACAGTCCAAACCCCGAGGAGTTGATGAAGCGCAGCAGGTTGAAAGACAGAGTGGGGTCTTTCTTGAGCAGGTCTTCGATCTCGCTGGTGTCCGCCTGTTTGCGCACCAGGTTGATGAGCTGAATGATGGTGGCTTGCGAAGGGCGGATGGTGGTGGCTTTGACCAGGGAGGGCTTGGCAAACCAGAAGCCCTGGAACAGTTTCACGCCCAGGTTCGACATCATCTGGAACTGTTCGGCGGTTTCCACCTTTTCAGCCACCAGCGTGGCTTTGGCGTATTGGCTCGCAAACTTCACCAGCGGGCCTGCCAACTCGGGCTTGAAGGTCTGCAAGTCCAGCTTGATGAAGGAGGCCAGGGGCATCCAGCTGGCGTAGGGCTTGCGCAAGGCGTTCTGGTTCAGCGCCAGGCGAAAACCGCGTTCGCGCAGAGCCTGCAGCACGGGCACGCGCTGGTCGATTTCTTCCTGCGTTGCGGTGTCGGGCAGTGGGGGCACTTCCAGCACCACTTTTTCGGGGTGGATCAGTTCCAGGTGGCCGCCAGCCAAGCTCTCATGCGTGCAGTTGATGAACACCGTTTTCTTGCCCACCAGGGCTTCGGTGCCCGCATAGGACAAGGCGTTGAACAGCAGCGCGGCATCGCTGGCGGCGGTGTGGGCATCCGATGCGGTGGAACGGTCAAACAACTCGTAACCGTAGACCGCGCGGTTGTGGTCCACGATCGCCTGGCGAGCAATGACGGCCATGTTGCTCGCGTCCACATCTTCCTGCGGGGGAGCGGTATCGGCGGGTGGGATGTTTTGTTCGGTGGTGCTCGACATGGTGCGGCTAGAAATGGATTGAGCGGAACGCTTCGTCACATTCTAGGCGCTGTCTTGACGGGGGCGGTGCAATGCCCGAGCACCGTGGGCGAGCCCTCGGCGGCTGGCACCCATCCAGCCGCGCGTTGCCGCCAGCGGCGCCATGCAAGCGGGCCGCTGGGCAGTTCACTCGGTCATCTGGTCTGCCCAGGCCAGGGCTTGCAGGTGGGCCATGTTGATCTGCTGGCTGCTCAGGTGCAGTGTCCCTGCCGCCTTGTGGAAAACGGCGTCGTCGCTCGATTCGCAGGCTTCAGCCAGCGTGAGCAGGTCGCCCAGCACGCCTTCGCGGCGCAGCAGGGCGGCGGCCACGGCGTCAGGCACGGTCAGCAGCTTGAGGGCCGATTCCATGGGAATGGACAGCATCACATCCAGCAGAGAGAAGATGCCCACCACGAACGCCTGATCGGCTTCTTCGGGGGGCATGCTCTCCAGCGCCAGCAATTCCATCAACCGGCCGCGCACCACGGCGGTCTGGCCCACCGAAGACGGCGCTGCACCCGTGCGTGCGGCCGTGAGCAGCAGGGCCGCCCAGCGGAACAGCTTTTTCAGCCCCAGCAGCATCACGGCCTGGCGGAAGGAGGTGATCTCCCGGTTCAGCCCAAACCCGGCCGAGTTGATGAGGCGCATGAGGTTGAACGCCAGACCGGCATCTTTCTTCAGCACCTCTTCAATATCGTCGGTGCTGGCTTGCTTGCGCACCAGGTTGATGAGGTGGACGATGCTGGCCTGTGCGGGAGAGAGCAGCTTAGTCTCCACCAGCGAAGGGCGCGCGAACCAGTAGCCCTGGAACAGTTGCACCCCTTGGCTGGAAACCATGTCGTATTGCTGGGCCGTCTCGACCTTTTCGGCAATCAACTCCGCCTGGCTGTTGCGTGCGGCGTAGCGGATCAGCACGGCCAGCTGGTCAGGGGCCAGCACGGACAGATCCAGCTTGATGTAGTCGGCCAGGGGCAACCAGGCGGCGTAAGCCGATTCGAGCACGGTGTGGTTGAAGGCGAGGTGAAAGCCACGATCACGCAAGCCCATGAGGATGGGCAGGCGCGTTTCCACCTCCTGCGTAGCTGCGTGGCCCAGCGGCGGAATCTCCAGCACTACCTTATCGGGGTCCAGCAGCTCCAAGTGGCCGCCCGAGAGGCTTTCGTGGGTGCAGTTCACAAAAATCAGTTTCTTGCCGACCAGCTCTTCCGTGCCCGCATGCGACAGCGCTGTGAACACCAGAATCACATCGGTGGCGGCGGTGTGCCCGATGCCGGTGCGCGAACGGTTGAACAGCTCATAGCCGATGACCTCCTGCTGGGCATTGACGATGGCTTGGCGCGCGATCATGGCCACAGTGGCTTGCCCCGATGTGTTGCTTGCAGGATAGGCCGCTGCATTGGCGGGTGTAGTGGACATGGCTGGCTACTCACGTGTGAACGATTCAAAAGATGCAAAAACAACCAACTCATTTTAGGGAGCGCCCAATTCCCGGGCGTTTCGCTCAGCCCTGCTGCAGCCATTGAAGTTCCGTTTCGGTGAATCCAGCGCGGCGGCGGGCGTCGTCGTTGAACGGCGGTTTGAGGCGCGGGGCTTCGTATTGCCGCACCAGGACGGCGTAGTGCGTTTCCGGGCTCAGCCCCTCGCGCTCGCACAGCCAACGGTACCAGTGGTTGCCGATGGCCACGTGGCCCACCTCGTCGTGCAGGATGGTATCGAGGATGGTGGCGGCAGCCAACGCATCGGACGTGCCCACCTGCCGAAGCTTGCGCTGAATCAAGGGCGTGGCGTCCAGCCCGCGGGCTTCCATGGTGCGCGGCACCAGGGCCATGCGCGCCACGATGTCGTGCTGCGTTTTCTCGCACATGGTCCACAGGCCCTGGTGCGCCGGGAAGTCTCCATAGTCGTAACCGTGCGCACGCAGGTGGCCACGCAGCATTTCAAAGTGCGTGGCCTCTTCGGCGGCCACCCGCAGCCAGTCGCGGTAGTAAGCCGGCGGCATGCCGTCAAAGCGCCAGATGGCGTCGAGCGCCAGATTGATGGCGTTGAATTCGATGTGGGCAATGGCATGCACCAGAACGGCACGCCCTTCGGGGGTGGCGGGCGAGCGCCTGGCCATCTCGGTGTGGCGCAGCAGCAGGGGGCGCTCGGGGTGCCCCGGCAGGGTGCCGATCTCAGCCGGGCTTGGGGTGAATTTCTCTGCTATCGAATATGTAGCTAGTTGCGCTTGCAGGGCAAGCGCTGCAGCCGATTTTTGATCAGGGTCGGCAAGTTGCAAAACCTGCAATGCACATTGGCGAAGCTCCATCCGTACAATTCTAGGCCCTGCTGCTGAGCGCACTGCACACGCTTTGTAACCAATTGGCAGCCCCTTTGTCTTCTCACCGGAGTGTGTTGCATGGCTTTGTATGAACTGGATGGTGTGGCGCCGCTGGTGCCGGGTTCCGCGTGGGTAGCCGACAGTGCCCAGGTTATGGGCGATGTGCATCTGGGTGAAGACACCAGCGTATGGTTTGGCGCCGTTGTGCGGGGCGATACCGCACGCATCAGCATCGGCGCGGGCACCAACATCCAGGACGCCAGCGTGCTGCACGCCGATTTTGGCCAGCCGCTGGTGGTGGGCGAGCGCGTCACCGTGGGGCACCAGGTCATGCTGCACGGCTGCACCATTGGAGACGAGTCGCTGATCGGCATTGGCGCCGTGGTGCTCAATGGAGCGAAGATTGGCAAGAACTGCCTGGTGGGCGCAGGTGCACTGGTCACCGAAGGCAAGGAATTCCCCGATGGATCGATGATCATCGGCGCCCCGGCCAAGGCCGTGCGCGAATTGACGCCCGAGCAGATCGAGGGGCTGCGCCAAAGCGCGCTGCACTACATCGAGAACGCCCGCCGCTTCAAGCAGGGCCTGCGCCGCATTGATTGAGATCTTCGCGCCTTCTATTTTTGTTTTTCTGGAATCCCCGAGTGTCTGAACTCCACAAGTTTTTGTTTGAAGGCCTGCCCGTGCGCGGCATGATCGTGCGGCTGACCGATGCCTGGACCGAGGTCCTGCAGCGCCGCAACAGCAATTCGGCCACCGGCGCTTATCCCGCACCGGTGCAGGAGTTGCTCGGCGAGATGGCTGCGGCCGGTGTGCTGATGCAGTCCAACATCAAGTTCAACGGCGCGCTGGTGCTGCAGGTGTTCGGGGATGGCCCGGTGAAGATGGCGGTGGCGGAGGTGCAGTCGGACCTCAGCCTGCGCGCTACCGCCACCATCAACGGCGACATCGCTGCCGATGCCCGGCTGAGCCAGATGGTCAATGTGGGCGGCGGCGGGCGTTGCGCCATCACGCTGGACCCCAAGGACCGCCTGCCAGGCCAGCAACCCTACCAGGGCGTGGTGCCGCTGCACGGCGACCATAACGAAAAACTCGAACGCCTGTCGGATGTGCTGCAGCACTACATGCTGCAGTCGGAGCAGCTGGACACCGTGCTGGTGCTGGCGGCCAACAGCGAGGTGGCTGCGGGTTTGCTGATCCAGCGCATGCCTATGAAGGGCGAGGGCAATCTGGCCCAGGGGCTATCGCACCGCGAGAACGAAGACCAGATTGGTCACAACGAAGACTACAACCGCATTGCCCACCTGGCTTCCAGCCTGACCCGCGACGAGTTGCTGACCCTGGATGTAGACACCATCCTGCGGCGCTTGTTCTGGGAAGAAAAGCTGCTGCGCTTCGAGCCCTTGGAGGGCGAGCGCGGCCCGCGCTTTGCCTGCACCTGCAGCCGCGAACGCGTGGCCAATATGCTGCGCGGCCTGGGCGCTCAAGAGGCTGAAAGCATTCTGGCTGAGCGCAGCGAGATCGAGGTGGGTTGCGAGTTCTGTGGCCAGCAATACCGCTTCGATGCGGTGGATGCGGCGCAGCTCTTCCTGCAATCTGCTGCCGCCCAACCGCCTGCGCCATCGGGCGTTCAATAAGTCCGCGCCGCTTGCCCCAGGCCGATGGGGCGGGTGTGGTGTGCCGCCCCAAGGTGCTGATCAGAGCCCTCCCAGAGGGTGACGATTGTTGACAGATAGTTTGACGGACCTCTCCTAAGATCCTTCCCAGAAGGAAGGGTTTGCATGGATTTTTTCCGTCGATTTTTGGGAGTGTCGGCATCCAACGCAGGGGCTCAGGCTGGCCCTGCTGGCGAGGCCATCGCCCTGGCTTCGCCGCCAGAAGATTCGGTGCCTGCCGAGCTGGATGTGGACGCCGCCATCAACGCGCACGAACGCTGGAAAGCCCGCTTGATGGACTACCTGGAAGGGCGCTTGCCAGTGGGGCTGGACCCTGATGTGATCCGCCGGGATGACTACAGCGCCTTGGGGCGCTGGCTGCATGGCGTGGGCGCCGATGTGCTGGGTCACCACCCTGCTTACCCTTTGCTGATAGCGCGGCACCGCTACTTTCACGAACAGGCAGCCGAGATGGTGCAATGGGCCCAACAGGGGGGGTGGGACCATGTGGTCGCCGTCCTCAATGGCCGCTACCGGTTTGCTTCCAACCAGATCGTGCTTCTGCTCAAATCTATCCGGCAGGGTGTGAAGCAGGAAGCCTGAGGAACGTTTCGGCCGCAGCCCAAGGCTGCGGTGTTTTCGTCACCGCGTGGCAGCCAGCCGCAGTGATGTGAACAGGCGGTGCTCGCAAACCGGGTCGCTGCATTTTTCACAGCCCCAGGAGCGCATTTTCAAGCGCCCCTGGTCATCTTCCTCATCTCGCCCATCCGCACTACCAACGGGCGCTCTTGTGAGGCTCACTGCGGTAGATGGGGACGAGGCTTGCAGCGCCTGGGCTGCGGCCAGCGCGGTGGTCAGGCGGCGGGCGGTGCTGCCATACACCACCCGGTAAGGGGTGCCGCTGGCCTGAAGCTGGCGGCGCAGTTCGGCGTCGCGATGCTCGCGGTTTTCCTGTTCAGCGGGGGGGCAAGGCCAGTCGAGTCCCGTCAATAACGTGATGGGAACGGGCGAGAGCAAGGAAGCCAGTGGGGGAGCCGCGAGCGCGCTGTCAGCGTCGGGCAGGGCTTGCATCAAGGGATGTAGCTGAGCCGTTTGCACGCCCAGCTCGGCAGTCAGCGCTGCCAGAAGTTCATGCACTCCGCTGTGCGGTGCGCCCACGAGGTGAATAGCCATGGGCGTCAGAGGCTAAGGGGAGTTGTGGAGAGGGTGTGGCTGGTGCAGCGGAGTTCAACGCGGGGTGAACTGCACGTACACCTCGCCTTGCTTGACCATGCCCAGTTCGCTGCGGGCTTTTTCTTCCACCATGTCCAGACCTTCCTTCAGATCGTGGACTTCCGAGGCCAGCCGTTCATTGGCCTGGCGCACCTGCGCGTTGGCTGCTTTTTGCGCCTCGATTTTTTGCTGCATGGCAGCCACCTGGGGCAGACTGCCGCGCCCCAGCCACAACTGCGCATGCAGTGCGACCAGCAGCGCCAGCAGGACAACAGGGACCAATCGGATGCCCATGGGGTGGCCTCAGAGAAGGAGGTCAAGCACAGGGCCGCGCCGCGCTCGCACAGCGGCGCATGCCCTGCAGTACATCAACGCAGGTTGTAGAAGGCTTCGCGGCCGGGGTAGTGGGCAACGTCGCCCAGGTCTTCTTCAATGCGCAGCAGCTGGTTGTACTTGGCGATGCGGTCCGAGCGCGACAGCGAGCCGGTCTTGATCTGGCCTGCATTGGTGCCCACGGCGATGTCGGCAATGGTGCTGTCTTCGGTTTCGCCCGAGCGGTGCGAGATCACGGCGGTGTAGCCAGCGCGCTTGGCCATTTCGATGGCGGCAAACGTTTCGGTCAGCGTACCGATCTGGTTGATCTTGATGAGAATCGAGTTGGCGATGCGCTTGTCGATGCCTTCCTTCAGGATCTTGGTGTTGGTCACGAACAGGTCGTCACCCACCAGCTGCACGTTCTTGCCCAGGCGCTCGGTCAGGATCTTCCAGCCGTCCCAGTCACCTTCGTGCATGCCGTCTTCGATGCTGATGATGGGGTACTTGTCGCACCACGATGCCAGCATGTCCGTCCACTGCTGGGCGGTGAGCTTGAGGCCGCCTTCGCCTTCCAGCACATACATGCCGTCCTTGTAGAACTCGCTGGCAGCGCAGTCCAGGCCCAGGGCGATCTGGTCGCCAGCGGTGTAGCCCGCGGCTTCAATGGCTTGCAGGATCAGCTGGATGGCTGCTTCGTGGCTTTCCACGCTGGGGGCAAAGCCGCCTTCGTCGCCCACGGCAGTGCTGATGCCCTTGTCGTGCAGGATCTTCTTCAAGGCGTGGAACACTTCCGCACCCCAGCGCAGGGCTTCGCGGAAGGTGGGGGCGCCCACAGGGATGATCATGAACTCTTGCAAGTCCAGGCTGTTGTTGGCGTGCGCGCCGCCGTTGATGACGTTCATCATGGGCACGGGCAATTGCATGCTGCCCATGCCGCCCAGGTATCGGTACAGGGGCAGGCCGGATTCTTCGGCGGCAGCGCGGGCCACGGCCATCGACACGGCCAGCATGGCGTTGGCGCCCAGGCGGCTCTTGTTCTCGGTGCCGTCCAGGTCGATCAGGGTCTGGTCCAGGAAGGCTTGCTCGGAAGCATCCAGGCCCAGCACGGCTTCGCTGATTTCGGTGTTGATGTGTTCCACGGCCTTGAGCACGCCCTTGCCCATGTAGCGGCTCTTGTCGCCATCGCGCAGCTCAATCGCTTCGCGGCTACCGGTAGATGCGCCCGAGGGCACAGCGGCGCGGCCCATCACGCCCGATTCGAGCAGCACGTCGCATTCGACGGTGGGGTTGCCGCGGCTGTCCAGCACTTCGCGGCCTACGATGTCAACGATGGCACTCATGGTTTTTCCTTTTACAGAAGTTTCAAGTCAAATCGGGTCCTGGCGCTTATGTGGAAAGCGCCATTAGCTATCAAAATCAGAGCATCAAAGGCCTTCGACGCAGACCAGTCGCATGATGGCTGCGCCTTCGCGGGCGGCACGGGCCTTGCCGTATTCTGGCGAGCGGTAGAAGGCCTTGGCGGCCTCGAAGCTCGGGAACTTGGCAATCACCACGCGCTCTGGGGCCCAGTCCCCTTCCATCACTTCCACTGCACCGCCGCGAACGCAGATTTCAGCGTTGTGGGCCTGAAAGGCCGCAGTGGACCATTTCTTGTATTCCTCGTACTGGGCAGGGTTCGTCACGCGGACGTTGGCGATGATGTAGCCGCTGGGCATGTGGTCAGGCTCCAAAGTTGTTTTCGAGGAATCCGTTTTTCTTGGTCACGTCGTCGAGGGCCACCAAGGTTTCCAGCAGCGCCTTCATGTGCTTGAGCGGCACGGCGTTGGGGCCGTCGGACCAGGCTTCGGCGGGCTTGGGGTGGGTTTCCATGAACAACCCTGCCACGCCCACGGCCACACCGGCGCGGGCCAGCACGGGCACCATGTCGCGGGCGCCACCGCTCACGGCACCCAGGCCGCCGGGCTTTTGCACCGAGTGGGTCACGTCAAACACCACGGGCGCGCCAGACTTGCGCATCTCGGCCAGGCTGGTCATGTCGGCCACAAGGTTGTTGTAGCCAAAGCTCACCCCGCGTTCGCAGGCCAGGAAGCGGTCTTCCGACAGGCCGGCTTCGTTCGCGGCAGCGCGGGCCTTGTCAATGACGTTCTTCATGTCCCAGGGCGCGAGGAACTGCCCCTTCTTGATGTTGACCGGCTTGCCCGACTGGGCCACGGCACGGATGAAGTCCGTCTGGCGGCACAGGAAGGCGGGTGTTTGCAGCACATCGACCACGCTGGCCACGGGGGCGACCTGCGATTCGTCGTGTACGTCGGTCAGGATGGGCAGATGCAACTGGCGGCGCACTTCGTCCAGGATCTTCAGGCCCGCGTCCAGCCCCACGCCGCGCTGGCTGGTGCCAGAGGAGCGGTTGGCCTTGTCGAACGAGCCCTTGTAAATCAGCGGAATGCCCAGCGCGGTGCAGACTTCCTTGAGCTGGCCTGCCACGTCCAGTGACATCTGCAGGCTTTCAATCGAACAGGTGCCCGCGATGAGGAAGAACCGGTGGTTCAGGCCGACGTCGAATCCGCACAGTTGCATGGCCGTTTCCTTCAGGCTTTTTTCGTCGTTTGCTGGTGTTCCACCGCTGCCTTGATGAAGGCGTTGAACAGCGGGTGGCCATCCCAGGGGGTGGACTTGAACTCGGGGTGGAACTGCACGCCGATGTACCAGGGGTGCACGGTGGTGGGCAGTTCCACGATTTCGGTGAGCTGCTCGCGCTGCGTCAGGGCCGAAATTACCAGGCCCGCCTTGCGCAACTGGTCCAGGTAGTTCACGTTGGCTTCGTAGCGGTGGCGGTGGCGCTCGGTCACCACGTCGCCATAGATGCGATGGGCCAGGGTGCCGGCCTGCACGTCAGACGATTGCGCGCCCAGACGCATCGTGCCGCCCAGGTCAGAATTCGCATCGCGCGTCTTGATGGTGCCGTCGGCATCCTTCCACTCGGTGATCAGTGCGATCACGGGGTGCTTGGCCTGTGGGTCGAACTCGGTCGAGTTGGCACCTTCCAGCCCTGCGACGTGGCGGGCGTATTCGATGGTGGCCACCTGCATGCCCAGGCAGATGCCGAGGTAGGGCACCTTGTGCTCGCGGGCAAACTGGGCGGTGCTGATCTTGCCTTCCACACCGCGGCTGCCGAAGCCGCCGGGCACCAGAATGGCGTCGTACTTGGCCAGCTTGCCAGCGGCGTTGGCGCTGTCGATGGTTTCGGAATCCAGGTGCTCGATCTTCACGCGCACATGGTTCTTCATGCCGGCGTGGCGCAGCGCTTCGTTGACGGACTTATAGCTGTCCGACAGATCGACGTACTTGCCCACCATGGCGATGGTGACTTCGCCTTGGGGGTGCTCGGTTTCATGCACCAGTTCATCCCAGCGCTTGAGGCTGGTGGGTGGGGTGTTCAGGCGCAGCTTGTCGCAGATCAGGCCGTCCAGACCTTGCTCGTGCAACATGCGGGGCACCTTGTAGATGGTGTCCACGTCCCACATGCTGATCACGCCCCATTCGGGCACGTTGGTGAACAGCGAGATTTTTTCGCGCTCTTCTTCCGGCACCGGCTTTTGTGCGCGGCACAGCAGCGCATCGGGCTGGATGCCGATCTTGCGCAGCTCTTGCACGGTGTGCTGGGTAGGCTTGGTCTTGAGCTCGCCGGCCGTGGCAATCCAGGGCAGGTAGGTCAGGTGCACGAAGGCCGAGTTGTTGGGGCCGAGCTTGAGGCTCAACTGGCGCACGGCTTCAAGGAACGGCAGCGATTCAATGTCGCCCACGGTGCCGCCCACTTCGCAGATGGCCACGTCCACCGCGTCGTCGGTGCCAATGCCCGCGCCGCGCTTGATGTATTCCTGGATTTCGTTGGTGACGTGCGGGATGACCTGCACGGTCTTGCCCAGGTAGTCGCCACGGCGCTCTTTTTCGAGCACGGACTGGTAGATCTTGCCCGTGGTGAAGTTGTTGGACTTCTTCATGCGCGTTTCAATGAAACGCTCGTAGTGGCCCAAGTCCAGGTCGGTTTCTGCGCCGTCGTCGGTCACAAAGACCTCGCCGTGCTGGAAGGGGGACATGGTTCCTGGATCTACGTTGATGTAGGGGTCAAGCTTGATGAGGGTGACTTTGAGTCCCCGCGATTCGAGGATCGCGGCAAGGGAGGCTGAGGCGATTCCCTTACCGAGGGAAGACACCACACCGCCGGTGACGAAGACAAATTTGGTCATGTCGTTTTATGGTGGTGGGAAATTGGGATTATAGATGGGCGCTACCTTCGCGCTCTTGCGGGCCTGTGCATAGCCCGCGCTGGGGTCTGCTAAATTCGCGCCCATGAATGAGCTTGCTGGCAAACACATTGTTCTGGGTCTGAGTGGAGGCGTGGCTTGCTACAAGGCGGCCGATTTTTGCCGCCAGCTCATCAAGGCGGGGGCCACTGTGCAGGTCGTGATGACCGAGGCCGCCGAGCAGTTCATCACGCCCGTCACCATGCAGGCCTTGTCGGGCCGCACGGTGTACGGTTCGCAGTGGGATGCCCGCGAACCCAATAACATGCCGCACATCAACCTCAGCCGCGAGGCTGATGCCATCGTGATTGCGCCGTGCAGCGCTGATTTCATTGCCCGCCTGGTGCAAGGCCGGGCCGACGAGCTGCTGAGCCTGATGTGCCTGGCCCGGCCCATCGACCGTGTACCCCTGCTGCTGGCGCCCGCCATGAACCGGGAGATGTGGGCGCACCCCGCCACCCAGCGCAACCTGGCCCAGGTGGCGCAGGACGGTGCCACGGTGCTGGGTGTGGGCAACGGCGACCAGGCCTGCGGCGAAACCGGCGATGGGCGTATGCTGGAGCCCAGCGAATTGCTGGAAGAGGTGATTGCCTTTTTTGCCCCCAAGGTGCTGGCAGGTCAAAAAGTGCTGATCACGGCCGGCCCGACGTTCGAGGCCATCGACCCCGTGCGGGGCATCACGAACCTTTCGAGCGGAAAAATGGGTTTTGCCATTGCCCGCGCTGCGCGTGAAGCGGGTGCCGACGTGACTCTGGTGGCAGGGCCTGTGCATTTGCCCACGCCCCGCGGCGTACGCAGGCTGGATGTGAAATCAGCACAAAATATGCTCGAAGCCGTTGAGGGGCAAGCGCAAGGCGCTACTCTATTTATAGCAACTGCGGCCGTTGCGGACTGGCGCGTGGCAAGCCAGTCCACCGAAAAAATCAAGAAGGATGGCTCTGGCCAGCCCCCGGCGCTGAATTTTGTGGAGAACCCCGACATCCTGGCCCGCGTGGCCCAATCGCCCCGCGCCCAGTCTGGGGCGTTGTACTGCGTGGGCTTTGCCGCTGAAAGCCACGATTTGCTGGCCCATGCCACTGCGAAGCGTTTGCGCAAGGGTGTGCCGCTGCTGGTGGGCAACATTGGCCCCGCCACTTTTGGTCAAGACGACAATGCCCTGCTGCTGGTAGACGAGCAGGGCCACCGCGAACTGCCGCATGCCTCCAAGCGCGCACTGGCGCAACAACTGGTCGCAGAAATAGCTCGGCGGTTGCCGCGCTGAGCGTGGCGCACCTTGTTGTGCGCCAGCCATGGCGAAGATCAGGGCTTTCTGCGGTGCGCGGAAGGTTTTCGCCGTAGGCCTCCCATTTACTGTCTCAAGAGAACCTGTTTCATGAAGATCGACGTCAAGATTCTTGATCCGCGCATGGCCGAGCAACTGCCGACCTATGCCACCCCTGGCAGCGCCGGCCTGGACCTGCGCGCATGCCTGGATGCGCCCCTCACGCTGCAGCCCAACGCGTGGCAGCTGGTGCCCACGGGCATCGCGGTGTACCTCAAGGACCCTGGCTATGCCGCGTTGATCCTGCCCCGCTCGGGCCTGGGCCACAAACATGGCATCGTTTTGGGCAACCTGGTGGGTTTGATCGACAGCGACTATCAGGGGCCGTTGATGGTGAGTGCCTGGAATCGCAGCGATGTGGCGTTCACGATCGAGCCGATGGAGCGCCTGGCACAAATGGTCATCGTGCCCGTAGTGCAAGCCCAGTTCAACGTGGTGACAGACTTCGTGGCGACCGAGCGCGGCGCTGGCGGCTACGGATCTACCGGCACTGCCTGAAGTGGCAAAGCGATAGGGCGGCTCATCGTGATCCAGCCCGCCATGTCAGATTTTTCTTACGTTTGGTAGGGCTTGTTACTGACCTGCGCTGTGGTCGGCGTGCACTGGATGCGGCGTTGAATCGTTGGTGTGATGGATAGTGCTTAGATCGTGCGGGTGCATGTTGCGTTCGCGGCACCCGATTGCCACCCCTTCAAGGAGAAACTGATGCGCCATTTCCACCGTACCGCCGTTGCAGCCGTCTCTGCTGCCGCCGTGTTGGCATTGACCGCTTGTGCGAGCAATCGTAACGACCCCTATTACGGCGGCGGCTACCAGGGCACAGCCCCTGCGTATCCCGCGCCTTCACAGAACCCATACGCCACGGAATTCGGGCGTGTGAGCAATATCGAGGTGCTTCATAACCAAAGCCGCGGTGGCGGGCAAACATCGGGTGCCGGCGCAGTGCTGGGTGCCGTGGTGGGCGGGGTGCTGGGCAACCAAGTGGGCAAGGGCTCAGGCCGCGCAGCAGCCACTGCCGTGGGTGTGATTGGCGGCGCCGTGGCCGGCAACGCGATTGAGGGCCGCAACAACCCCGGTGACGACGGCCAGGGCTATCGCATCTCGGTCCAGCTCGATCAGGGCGGCTACCGGGCCTACGACGTGAGCTCGCCCGGCGATTTGCGCATTGGCGACCGCGTGCGCCTTTACAACGGCCAGATTTCTCGCCAATAACCCAGCGCATCCAGTGCGTTGAACCCCCGTAGTGTTCATGCGGGGGGCTCATCCCACCGGGGCTGGGCTTGTGCGGGTTTCAGTGCAGCAACTGGTTGCCGGGCGCCTGGGCTTCAATGCGGAAGAAGCCGGTACCTGCCGTGCCGCGGCCTACTTCCTCTTCGGTGGCTTCGCGCACCGACTCCACCTTCAGTTGCAGGCGCAGTGCAATGCCCGCCAGTGGGTGGTTGCCGTCGAGCACGATGTGTTCAGGGTAAATTTCTGCCACGGTGTACAGGCCGGTACGGGGTGCATCGGGGTTGCAACCTTCGGGCAAAGCCGTGCCTTCAAAAGTCATTCCTTCTTCCACTTCGGCAGGGAAAAGGTGGCGGGGTTCCAAGAAGAGCAGCTGGTCGTTGAAGTCGCCAAAGGCATCCTCAGGTTCCAGGTGCAGTGACAGCTTGGCGCCTGCGCTGTGGCCTTGCAGGGCTTCTTCGATGCGGGGCAGCAAATCGTTGCCGCCCAGCAGGAATTCCACCGGCTCATCCAGCACGTCGAGTTCTTCACCAAGGGTGTCTTTGAGGGTCCAGGTCAGTGCGACCACGCATTGTTGGGTAATTTCCATAGGAGAATTGTCGCAGTTTGACCAACAGCCCCGCCAGGGGCAGGTGCCTTCATCCATGGATATCCAACAACCCTTGACCCTGCTGGGTGGTCTCACGCCAGCCCAGTTCATGCGCCGCCATTGGCACAAAAAGCCTTTGCTGGTGCGCCAGGCCATTCCCAATTTCCAGCCACCGGTGCTGCGTCCCGAGATGTTTGCGCTGGCGGCCGAGGAATCTGTGGAGTCGCGCCTGGTGCAACAAATCAAGGGTGGCTGGAAGCTCCGCCATGGCCCGTTTGCGCGCCGCTCCTTGCCCGCAATGAGCCAGCGCGAGTGGACGTTGCTGGTGCAGGGGGTTGATCTGCACAACGATGCGGTGCACCAGTTGATGCAACAGTTCCGGTTTGTGCCAGAGGCGCGGTTAGACGATTTGATGATCAGCTACGCCACTGACGGTGGCGGGGTAGGGCCGCATTTCGACAGCTACGATGTCTTTTTGTTGCAGGCCCACGGTCGCCGTCGCTGGCGCATTGGTCGCCAGAAGGACTTGACCCTCAAGGAAGGCATTCCTCTCAAGGTGCTGGCGGAGTTTGAGCCGGAGGAGGAGTTTGTGCTGGAGCCGGGCGACATGTTGTACCTGCCTCCTCGCTATGCTCATGACGGGATTGCCGAGGGCGAATGCATGACCTACTCGATAGGCTTCCGTGCGCCCGCCCGTGCCGAACTGGCTCAGGAGTTGCTGGTGCGCCTGTCGGAGGATGCGGCGGAGGATGAGCAGGTGCAGATGTACCGCGATGCCAAGCAGGAAGCGGTGGCAGAGCCGGGTGCGATTCCTGCCGAACTGCAAGCCTTTGCCAAGGAGGCGCTGGAGCGTGCCCTGTCGCAGCCTTTGGCCTTGGAGCGCGCCCTGGGTGAATACCTGACCGAGCCCAAGCCCAACGTCTGGTTTGAAGCCAGTGATGGTGGCGCCATGCTTGAAGCGGTGCGCCTGGACCGCCGCACGCGCATGATGTACGACGCGCAGCACATCTTCATCAACGGCGAAAGCTACCGTGCTGGGGGCAAAGACGCCACCTTGATGCGCCGCCTGGCCAACCAGCGCTACCTCAGCTCCAAAGACATCCAGCGTGCCAGCGACGAGGCGCTGGAGTTGCTGTCGATTTGGTGCGGTGACGGCTGGGCGCACGCCTGCTCGGACGACACCACTACCCCATGACTACCAGCGTCTTGCCTGTGTCCAGCCCCTCCGGCCTGCCCGAGGGGCGGTTTGCTGGGCGCGAGGCTTTTCAGCAAATGGTGCGCGACGCCTTCGCCACTGCTGCATGCGAGGGCTGGGCCGAAATTCTGATCAGCGATGCCAACTTTCACGATTGGCCGCTGGGGGAGCGGGCAGTCGTGGAGTCGCTCCAGGCCTGGGCAAAAGGTGGGCGGCGCTTCACCATGCTGGCCGTCAGCTACGACGATGTTATTCGGCGGCACGCGCGTTTTGTGGGGTGGCGCGGCACTTGGGATCACATCATGACCTGCCGCAAAAGCCCCTCGGCGGACCCTCTGGAATTGCCCAGCGTGCTCTGGTCGCCTGGGTGGGTCATGCAGCGACTGGATCCGGTGCGATGTGCTGGCGTGGCGGGAGGCGAAGCCGATCGCAGAGTGCTGGTGCGCGAGGTTCTGAACGAATGGCTGCGCAGTAAAAGTTCCCCCGGTTTCCCATCCACCACGTTGGGACTTTGATGCCCGTCAAGCCTGGGGTAAGCTCGCGCCGCAGCCAGCGCTCCACAGGGTGTTGCGTCTGCGCCTATGTCAACTTGCTGTAAACCTTTTTTCAGTGTTAGTCACTATTGACTAAATGCCAATATAATTTACGGCTGCACCGCAAAATGGTGCAACTGTCAAATGCATTGCGCCAATGCGTACCAGGGCTTCAACGCGCCGGTCGCCGTGGCTTTTCAAGATTTTTGTTTGTCCAACTAGGAAATTTGAAATGAAGAACTCCGTCGTTCTGGCCGCTCTGATCGCTGCTGCTGCTCTGGCCGCTTGCGGTAAAAAAGAAGAACCCGCACCAGCACCTGCTCCCGCAGCTGCTCCCGCTCCTGCTGCTGAAGCCGCTCCTGCAGCCCCAGCTGCTTCCGAAGCTGCTCCTGCTGCTTCTGACGCCGCCGCTCCTGCTGCTGACGCTGCCAAGGCTGCTGCTGACACCGCTGCTGCCGCTGCCACTGGCGCTGCTTCCGAAGCCAAGTAATTCGTGATGAGGTAGCCTTTCCGCAGGGAGAGGTTGCATCGCCACCCCAAAGCCCCGCTTTTGCGAAAAAGCGGGGTTTTTGTTTTTGGTGGCACCATGCCGTTGCTCATATTGCAACGGGGCAGCCGTTGGGGTCATCGCTTGCTTTGCCAGCAGGATTTGCTTTCTATCCAGCCATTCCCACCGAGATCCAAGGCGTTCCCTCCGTCTGGCGGGCCACGCCGATGCGCTCAGGCGGCCAATCCAGCGCGCTGGCCAGGGCCTCCTGCGCCAGCGCGGGTGTGTTGTTGTGGGCGCTCAGGTGGGCGGCCACCACGTGGCCTAGCGACGGGTGTTTCAGCGCTGCCAAAAGCTCAGCGGTCGCTGTATTGGCGATGTGACCATAGGGGCCTGCAATGCGGCGTTGCAGGAACAGAGGGTAGCGCGATGCCGCCAGCATGGCAGGGTCATGATTGGCCTCCACCAGCAGGGTGTGACAGCCCGCCAGTTGCGTTTTGACATGCTCGCTGGCGTGTCCCAGGTCGGTCAGAATGCCCAGGTGCACTGCGCCATCGGTGCCTCTCAGTTGCAGCGGTTCGCGGGCATCGTGCGGTACGGTGAAGGGAGTGGCTTGCCAGCAGCCCAGGTCGATGGGCTCCAGGTCGTGAGCAATGCACAGCAGCCCGTTGAAGTCCGGGGAGCCCAGGGCGGCATGTGTGCCGTGGCTCATCCAGATGGGGATGCGATGCTTCAGTGCGATAGACCGCGCGCAGCCAATGTGATCTGAGTGCTCGTGGGTGATGAAGATGGCCGCAATGTCGCTCCAGGCTAGGCCCGCCTGGTCCAGCCGGGCTGCGAGCTGCCGCACGCCCAGGCCGCAATCCACCAGCAGGCGGCGTGTGCGCAGCCCGTCGCTGCCTTCAATCAAGGTCGCGTTACCGGCGCTGCCGCTGCCCAGGTTTTTCAGTCGCAGCATGGGAGACGTTTTGCTGTGTGCATAAAAAAAGCCCCGCAGCCCTGTGGGGAGCTGGCGGGGCACGTCAGGCGCAGGGCCTGAGTGGGCAGAGGGTTACTTCAACTCGTCGGCAATCACGCGAACAATGCGCTCTGCGTTGGCGGACGACTCGGGGGCGCCAGCTTCGTTGAGCACGGACACGGTGGAGGCATTGCCCTCGCTGCGCACGGCGATGCGGTACTTCAGCGGTGGAACGGCAGCAGACGAGCCGCCAAAGAGCTTGCCAAAGAAGCCGGGCTCTTTCTTGTCGGCGTTGGGCGCCACATAGCGCACGAAGTACAAACCGTCGTTGCGGTTGCGGTCTTCCACAGTGAAGCCGGTGCGGTCCAGGGCGAGGCCCACACGGCGCCAGGCGCGGTCAAAGTTCTCAGCCAGTTGCACCACGGGCGCGTTGTTCACCGTGGCAATGCGGGCTGCCGGGGTTTGCTGCGTAGGCGCGGTGGCGGCAATCGCCTTGGATTGTTCCTGGCTCACGCCCAGCTTGACCATCAGGCGGCGCAGAAATTCAGTTTCCAGCTCGGGGTCTGCCGCGCGGGGCTGCCAGACGGTCTGGTCCTTTTGGGTGTTGGTGTACACCTCGATCATGCCGCGGTGGCTGATGAAGATGTCGGTGCCGCCGTTGGCGTTGCGCTCCAGGCGGGTGCGGAACTTGTCGCGTTCGCCAGTGGAGTACAAAGAGTCGAACACCTTGCCCAAGGTAGCACGGACGACATCCTGCGGCAGCTTGGCACGGTTTTCGGCCCAGTCGGTTTCCAGAATGCCCAGGTTGGCCTGGTCCTGGGTGAAGATGAAACCGCTCTCCAGCCAGAACTCGCGCACGGGCTCCCACAGCTTTTCTGCGGGACGGTTGACCACGAGCCAGCGCTGGTTGCCATCGCGCTCGATGCGTACGTCGCCTATGGATGTGGCGGCAGCCTGACTGGCGGCAGTAGGTTGCGCCGCTTGCTGGCCTGCCTGCAGAGCGGCTGCAGAAACGGTGCCGCCAGGCACGGCGTAGCGCGAATCTTTGGCGAGCTGGGTCAGGTCGGGGGGCACTTCCAGGGTCGAGCCCTTGGTGGCGCTTTTGTAGTCGATCTTGTCGCCTTCAAGGGTCGAGCAGGCTGACAGGGCAGCAACAAGGGCCAGCAGGCCCAGGCGGGTATTTGCGTTCACTCGGAAATCCTTGGAATGTCGGGGAGGGTTCGCGGCTCAGAGCAGGCCGCTGCTGCGCAGCGCGCCTTCGACCACGGCTTCGTTGCTCTTGGACAGTGGAGTCATGGGCAGGCGCAAGGTTCCGCCGCAAAGGCCCATGCGGGCCACCGCCCACTTCACGGGAATGGGGTTGGCTTCCACGAACAGGTTCTTGTGCACGGGCATCAGCTGGAACTGGATTTCCATGGCGCGGCGCGCGTCACCTGCAATGGCAGCCACGCACAGTTCGTGCATCAGCCGGGGGGCCACGTTGGCTGTCACGCTCACGTTGCCATGGCCGCCGCACAGCATGAGGGCGACGGCGGTGGGGTCGTCACCCGAGTAGATGCCGAAGCCCTTGGGGGCTTCGCGGATGAGCCACTGGGCGCGCTCGATGTTGCCGGTGGCTTCCTTGATGCCGATGATGCCTGGCACCTGGGCCAGGCGCAGCACGGTGTCGTGCTGCATATCGGCCACCGAGCGGCCGGGCACGTTGTAGAGGATGGTGGGCAGGTCACCCACGGCCTCGGCAATCGCCTTGAAATGCTGGTATTGGCCTTCTTGCGTGGGCTTGTTGTAGTAGGGCACCACCTGCAGTTGGGTGTCAGCCCCTACCTTCTTGGCGAACTTGGCCAGTTCGATGGCTTCGGCGGTGGAGTTGGCACCGCAGCCGGCCATGATGGGCACGCGCTTGGCGGCTTGCTCCACGGCCACGCGAATGATTTCGCAGTGCTCTTCCACATTCACCGTGGGCGATTCGCCCGTGGTGCCAACGACGCCGATGCAATCGGTGCCTTCAGCGATGTGCCAGTCGATCAGTTTGCGCAAGGCGGGGTAGTCAACGCTACCGTCCTCATGCATGGGGGTCACAAGGGCGACGATGCTGCCGGTGAGGGGCACGGAAGAAGAGGTCATGTCCGCAGATGGAAACGGTAAAAGGGCATTCTAACTAGACAAGGGCTGCAGTCTGTGGCGCGCAGGTGCCTCGGGGTGAGGTGTTTCCCGCACAGCGGCAATGCGCTGCACAAACCGCGCCGGGTTTTCGAGGTATCCGTCTTCGTAGGCCACGGTGCGCAGGGCGCCAAAAGCCTGCAGCAGCTCGCCGGGGCGCAGCAGAAAATCGGCCCGGCTGGGTCTGCCCACGGTTTCATGCCCCTGGGCGAAGGTTTCGTAAATCAGAACGCCGCCGGGCGCCAGGCTGGCCAGCACGGCGGGCAGCAAGGGGCGCCACAGGTAGTTGGTGACCACCACGGCCCCGAACTGTCGGCCGGGCAAAGGCCAGGGCCCGTTTTCAATGTCAGCGCAGATCAGCTCGCCCAGTCCGCTACAGGCGGCAATGGCCTCAGGTGAGCGGTCCACGCCCGTCACTTGCAGGCCCTGGGCCTGTAGCCAGCGCATGTGGCGACCTGCGCCGCAGGCCAGGTCCAGCGCCGTGGCGTGGGGTGGAATCAGATGCGTCCATCGCTGGACCCAGGCCGAGGGAGCTTCCGTACCGTGCATGGTGTTTTGCTATTTAATTGATAGCTGCTTGCGCTTATTCATTAAGCGCTAGAGGCCAGAAATGCTTGAAATCAAAAACACGACCACACCTTGTCGGCCACCATCACCATGAAGTCTGGCACCGTGTACATCGCAAACACGGCCAGGCAGGCGGCGATGGCCGCAAACCAGCCCAGCCCGCGCAGCCACGGGCGGCGGGGTGGGGTGGTGGGGAGATGTGAATCCATGGCGGCAAAAACTGCGTTGTTCACGCCGCTTGCGGCTGTGCCCGCTGGATGGGCGCTTCCTTGATGGGCAGGTTTACCAGCCCCGCCAGCACACCCAGCCCAATGGCGATGTACCAGACGATGTCATAGCTGCCAGTGGCGTCGTACAGGTAGCCGCCCAGCCACACGCCCATGAAGCTGCCGAGCTGGTGGCTGAAGAACACAAAGCCGCCCAGCATCGAGAGGTGCTGCACCCCAAAAATCTGGGCAATGGTGGCGTTGGTGGGGGGCACCGTGGACAGCCACAAGATACCCATCACGGCCGAGAAAATGTAGACCGACAGGGGCGACAGCGGCACCAGCAAAAAGATGCTGATCGCCACGGCCCGCGCCAGGTAAATGAACGAGAGGATGAAGCGCCGCGGCATGCGCTGCCCCAGGGTGCCCGCGATGTAGGTGCCAAACACGTTGAACAGCCCGATCAGCGCCAGTGCGTAGCTGGCCACCTGGGGCGACAAGCCGTTGTCCCTGAGGTAACTGGGCATGTGCACGCCAATGAACACCACCTGGAAGCCGCACACAAAGTAGCCCGCCATCAGCAAATTGAAGCTGGGGTAGCTGAATGCCTCTCGCAGGGCGTGGCCAATGGTCTGGTCACGCTTCGGTGGGGCGGCCCCCTGAAAGCCCGGCTCACGCAAGCCAAACGCCAGCGGAATGATCAGCAGCACCGCCATCGACAGCGCCAGCAATGCCTGCTGCCAGCCCAGGCTGGCAATCAGCCACCCTTCCACCGGCACCATCAGAAACTGCCCGAACGAGCCTGCCGCTGCGGCCACGCCCATGGCCCACGAGCGCCTCTCGGGCGCAATCTGCCGGCCCAGCACGCCGTAGATCACGGCGTAGGTGGTGCCTGCCTGCGCTGCCCCGATCAAGAGGCCGGTGGTGAGTGCAAACAAGAGCGGGGTGGGCGAAAGCGCCATGCCCGCCAGCCCCAGGCCGTACAAAACAGCACCGCCCATCAGCACGCGGAACGCGCCAAACCGGTCGGCCGCCATGCCCGCAAAGATCCCGATCACGCCCCACGACAGGTTTTGCAGCGCAATCGCAAAGGCGAACGACTGGCGGGTCCACCCCATCTCTTGGGTGATGGGTTGCAGCCACAGGCCAAATCCGTGGCGCACGCCCATGGACAGCGTGACGATGGCAGCCCCGCAGGCCAGCACCTGGAACATGGATAGTTTCGGAGGATTCATATGCATTCACAGGAATGTAGCCAGATTGCGCGAATTGTGCTGGCACACCAGTGACCAATACAGTGCGAGAGACGGGGCGCGCGACTGGTTTTTTATCCAGCCTTTGCGGCACTGCCCCACTACAATCCGCGCCATGGCAGCCAAACCTACCTCAGTTTCCGCAAGCGAATATTCCGAAGGCTCGATCCGCGTGCTCAAGGGCCTGGAGCCCGTCAAGCAGCGCCCGGGCATGTACACCCGCACCGACAACCCCCTGCACATCATCCAGGAAGTGCTGGACAACGCCGCCGACGAGGCCCTGGCCGGCTACGGCAAAAAGATCAAGGTCACGCTGCACACCGATGGCTCGGTCAGCATTGAAGACGATGGCCGGGGCATTCCGTTTGGCATGCACCCCGAAGAAAAGGCCCCGGTGATCGAGCTGGTCTTCACCCGCCTGCACGCGGGTGGCAAGTTCGACAAGGGCAAGGGCGGGGCTTACAGCTTCTCGGGCGGCCTGCACGGCGTGGGCGTGAGCGTGACCAACGCGCTGGCCACGCGGCTGGAGGCTTCCAGCCACCGCGAAGGGCAGGTGGCACGCCTGGTGTTCTCGGGCGGGGAGGTGGTCGAGCCGCTGGTGGCCCGCCCGCTGGAGGCCGGTGAGCGCAAGCAGGGCACCACCGTGCGCGTGTGGCCCGACGCCAAGTACTTTGAATCGAGCAGCCTGCCCATGGGCGAGCTGACCCATCTGCTGCGCAGCAAGGCCGTGCTGATGCCCGGCGTGTCCGTCTCGCTCATCAACGAGAAGACGCGTGATACCCAGACCTGGCAGTACAAGGGTGGCCTGCGCGACTACCTGACGCAGACGCTGACTGCCGACCCGGTCATCCCCCTGTTTGAAGGCGAAGGCTTTGCCGACAGTGGCAACGAGAGCTTTGCCGAGGGCGAAGGTGCCGCCTGGGCCGTGGCCTTCACCGAAGAAGGCGCACCGGTGCGCGAGAGCTACGTCAACCTCATTCCCACCAGCGCGGGTGGCACGCACGACAGCGGCCTGCGTGATGGCCTGTTCAACGCCGTCAAAAGCTTTATTGAGCTGCACAGCCTGGCCCCCAAGGGCGTCAAGCTGCTGCCCGAAGACGTGTTTGCGCGCGCCAGCTATGTGCTGAGCGCCAAGGTGCTGGACCCGCAGTTCCAGGGCCAGATCAAGGAGCGGCTGAACTCGCGCGACGCGGTGCGCCTGGTCAGCGGCTTTGTGCGCCCGGCGCTGGAGCTGTGGCTGAACCAGCATGTGGAATACGGCAAGAAGCTGGCCGAGCTGGCCATCAAGGCTGCCCAGACGCGCCAGAAGGCGGGCCAGAAGGTCGAAAAGCGCAAAGGCTCGGGCGTGGCCGTGCTGCCTGGCAAGCTCACCGACTGCGAAAGCCGCGACACCAGCCACAACGAGGTGTTTCTGGTGGAGGGCGACTCGGCTGGCGGCAGCGCCAAGATGGGCCGTGACAAGGAAAGCCAGGCCATCCTACCGCTGCGCGGCAAGGTGCTCAACACCTGGGAGGTGGAGCGTGACCGCCTGTTTGCCAACAACGAAATCCACGACATCTCGGTCGCCATCGGTGTGGATCCGCATGGGCCCAATGACACCCCCGATTTGAGCGGCCTGCGCTACGGCAAGATTTGCATCTTGAGCGATGCGGACGTGGACGGCTCGCACATCCAGGTGCTGCTGCTCACGCTGTTCTTCCGTCACTTTCCCAAGCTCATTGAAGCAGGGCACATCTACGTGGCGCGCCCCCCGCTGTTCCGCGTGGACGTACCCGCGCGCGGCAAAAAGCCTGCGGCCAAGATGTATGCGCTGGACGATGGTGAGCTCAATGCCATCCTCGACAAATGCGCCAAGGAAGGCGTGCCGCGCGAGAAATGCCAGATCAGCCGCTTCAAGGGCCTGGGCGAGATGAACGCCGAGCAGCTGTGGGAAACCACGCTCAACCCCGACACCCGCCGCCTGCTGCCCGTGCAATTGGGTGGTGTGGACTTTGCAGCCACCGAGGGGCTCATCACCAAGCTCATGGGCAAGGGCGAAGCTGCTGCGCGCCGTGAGCTGATGGAACTGCATGGCGATGCGGTCGAGATCGATATCTGACGGGCTGAGCCGCAGTTGCCCTCGCTGTTTGCTATGACGTTATTAAGCAAAATTAGTCTCTTGCGCTCGTCCATACTAGGTTTGTTGCTCTGCTTTTTGCAGCAGCAGGCCCACGCTGACCTGTGGGCGCATGTGGACGAGCGCGGGGTGACGCACTTTGCGGCCGAGCAGCTCGATGCCCGGTATCAGCTTTTTTTCCGAGGCGCCGAATTCGACTCGACCCGCGACATGCCTGCGAATGCACCCGCCACGCCCCATGGCATGCCCAGCGCGGGTGCGCGCCTGCTGGCGTTTTTTGACATTGCCCCGGGCTACAAAAGCATCAAGCACCACCTGCGGGCCGCGTCGGAGCAGCAGGCGGTGGACTACGAGTTGCTGCAGGCGCTGATCGCCACCGAGTCGGGCTTTGACGCGCAGGCCGTATCGCCCAAGGGCGCGGTGGGCCTGATGCAGCTCATGCCCGCCACGGCCAGCCGCTTTGGCGTGCGGGCCGATGCCAAGCGCTCTCTGGAACAAAAGCTGACCGACCCCGCCGTGAACGTGCCTGCAGGCACACGCTACCTGCGTTATTTGCTGGACCTGTTCCCTGGCCGCATGGATCTGGCCTTGGCGGCCTACAACGCGGGCGAGGGCGCGGTGCAGCGGGCGGGTAACCAGATTCCGGCCTTCAAGGAAACCCAGAACTACGTGCGCACCGTGCTGGCGCTGTACCACCAGCTCAAACCCCCGGCGCCGGTGCAGGCCCATCGCGCGGCTCCTGGGCGGGTGCGCATGCAACTGCAGGGCGGCGCCCACAACCGCGGCAACCTGCCGCCCGACACCGTGGTGGCGCACAGCCGCACCAGCAACGAACCTCTACCGACGATTCCGAATGAATGAGCGCTAACGAATGAGCGACCAACCCACTTTAGATTTCACCACCGCTGGCGATGACGGCGGCGACTCCCTGGGCCTGGCGGGCTACGCCCAGCGCGCCTATCTGGAATACGCGTTGTCGGTCGTCAAAGGCCGTGCGCTGCCCGATGTGTGCGACGGCCTCAAGCCCGTGCAGCGGCGCATTCTGTATTCGATGGACCGCATGGGCCTGGGCTACAGCGGCCCCACGCGCAGCGCGGCGGCCAAGCCCGTCAAGAGCGCTCGTGTGGTGGGCGATGTGCTGGGCCGCTTCCATCCGCATGGCGACCAGTCGGCCTACGACGCGCTGGTGCGCATGGCGCAGGACTTTGCCCAGCGCTACCCGCTGATCGACGGCCAGGGCAACTTTGGCAGCCGCGACGGCGACGGCGCTGCGGCCATGCGCTACACCGAAGCGCGCCTGTCCCGCATCACCAGCCTGCTGCTCGATGAAATCGACGAAGGCACCGTGGATTTCATGCCCAACTACGACGGCAGCACGGAAGAGCCGCGCCAACTGCCCGCACGCTTGCCATTTGCGCTGCTCAACGGCGCCAGCGGCATTGCCGTGGGGCTGGCCACCGAAATCCCCAGCCACAACCTGCGCGAGATTGCCGATGCGTGTGTGGCGCTCATCAAGACGCCCACGCTGAGCCAGGAAGAGCTGCTGGCCATTGTGCCCGGCCCGGACTACCCCGGCGGCGGCCAGATCATCAGCAGCCCCGGCGACATTGCCGACGCCTACCGCACGGGGCGCGGCAGCCTGAAGGTGCGCGCGCGCTGGAAGATCGAAGACATGGCGCGTGGCCAGTGGCAACTGGTGGTGACCGAGCTGCCGCCCGGCGTCAGCACCCAGCGCGTGCTGGAAGAGATTGAAGAAATCACCAACCCCAAGGTCAAGGCGGGCAAGAAGGCGCTGACGCAGGAGCAGACGCAACTCAAGGCCAGCATGCTGGCGGTGCTGGACGTGGTGCGTGACGAATCGAGCAAAGACGCACCCGTGCGCCTGGTGTTCGAGCCCAAAACCGGCAAGACTCCGCAGCAAGAGCTGATCACGGCACTGCTGGCCCACACCAGCCTGGAGACCTCGGCGCCCATCAACCTCACCATGGTGGGGCTCGATGGCAAGCCGGTGCAGAAGTCGCTGCGCCAGATGCTGGAAGAGTGGATCGCCTTCCGCCAGACCACCATCACCCGCCGCAGCCAGCACCGGCTGAACAAGGTGCTGGATCGCATCCATATCCTCGAAGGGCGGCAGACCGTGCTGCTCAACATCGACGAGGTGATTGCGATCATCCGCCACAGCGACGAGCCCAAGGCGGCGCTGATTGCACGCTTCAATTTGAGCGACCGCCAGGCCGAAGACATCCTCGAAATCCGCCTGCGCCAACTGGCACGGCTCGAAGCCATCAAGATCGAGCAAGAGCTGAAAGAGCTGCGCGAAAGCCAGGGCAAGCTCGAAGACATCCTGAACAACCCCGGCTCGCTGCGCCGCACCATGGTCAAAGAGATCGAGGCCGACGCCAAGACCTTTGCCGACGCGCGCCGCACCCTCATCCAGGCCGAGAAAAAGGCCGTGGCCGAAGTCAAGGTGGTGGACGAGCCCGTCACCGTGGTCGTCTCGCAAAAGGGCTGGGTACGCGCCCGCACCGGCCATGGGCATGAGGCGGCCAGCTTTGCCTTCAAGGCGGGCGACGGGCTGTATGGCACGTTTGAATGTCGCACGGTCGATACCTTGCTGGCCTTTGGCAGCAACGGCCGTGTGTACTCGGTGGCCGTGTCGCTGCTGCCGGGCGCGCGGGGCGACGGTCAACCGGTGACCACGCTGATTGAGCTGGAAGCCGGCACGCAGTTGCTGCACTACTTTGCAGGCCCGGCCAACGCCACGCTGCTGCTGTCCAGCTCGGGCGGCTACGGCTTTTTGGCGGCGGTGGAGAACATGGTTTCGCGCCAAAAGGGCGGCAAGGCCTTCATCTCGCTGGGCGAAGGCGAAACGGTGTGCGTGCCTTCGCACGCAGCGGGCACCACGGGCAGCAAGCCGCTGCTGCCGGCCACACATGTGGCCTGCGCGTCGGTGGGTGGGCGCATCCTCACGTTCGAGATCACCGAGCTGAAAACCATGGCCAACGGCGGCCGGGGCCTGATGCTGATCGACCTGGAAGACAAGGACCAGCTTGCAGGCGCTGCGGCCTACACGCGCAGCATTCGCCTCGATGGCATTGGCCGGGGCGGCAAGGTGCGCGATGAGACGCTGGAGATCCGCAGCTTGAACAACGCCCGCGCCGCACGCGGCCGCAAGGGCAAGGCGGCGGACCTGGGCTTCAAGCCCAACGCCGTTACCCGCGTGGAGTGATGCTGCTGCGCGCAGCACCCAAACAAAAAAGCCAACCGGCAACGGTTGGCTTTTTTTGTGGAGCGACCGGATCAGGCCAGCTCGGCGATCAGCTCAATCTCCACGCAAGCGCCCATGGGGATCTGGGCCACGCCGAAGGCGCTGCGGGCGTGCACGCCCTTGTCGCCAAACACCTGGCCCAGCAGCTCGCTGGGGCCGTTGGTCACCAGGTGCTGCTCGGTGAAGTCGCCGGTGGAGTTCACCAGGCTCATCACCTTGACGATGCGCTTGACGCGGTTGAGGTCACCACCTGTGGCGGCGTGCAGCGTGCCCAGCAGGTCGATGGCCACGGCGCGCGCGGCCAGCTTGCCTTCTTCGGTGGTGATGTTCTTGCCGAACTGCGCGGCCCAGGGCTTGCCATCCTTGCGGGCGATGTGGCCGGATAGGAACACCAGGTTGCCCGTTTGCACATATGGCACATAGGCGGCCGCAGGCACGGACACGGGGGGCAGGGTGATGTTGAGTTCGCTCAGCTTGTCGTAAACGCTCATGGTTTTCCTTGGGTTGAAGTGCGAGGGAAAGCGCGGGCGCCCGCGCCTCCAAAAAGCGCTGGCCGGGCCCGCACGGTGTTGCGGCGCCAAGTGTTACACAGCCGGTGCTGCATCGGCGGTGCTTGGGGCGTTGCAACGGCGCATTAGCATCAGCCCATGTTTGGCATAAGCCCCTCTAATAGCCACTCTCCTGCTTCCCGCCCAGGGGGCGGGGAGGGCGCTCGTCCAGCGCCTGGTGTGCATGGGGGCGATGGCGGTGTTCGCAGACTGTGGCCTTTGCCTGCCATGTTGTGCGGTGTATTGGCGGGCTCCGCGCTGCAGCTGTGGCAACCCGAGCTGTGGGCGATGTGGGCGTACGGCAGTGCCTTGGCGGCGATGGGCGTGGTGGGAGCCTGCGTGCTGTGCTACCCACCGCTGCGCAGGCGCTGGCTGGGTCAGAACATTGCGGGGCGGCGCTGGTGGCGGGCCTGGGGGTGGGTGGCCACGCTGGCCTGGGCGGCGGTTGCCGCCTTTGCCCTGTGTGGCTTGCGAGCCAGTGGGTTTGCCCGGCAGGGCCTGCCTGCGGCGATGGAGGGGCAGGACGTGCGCATCACCGCCGTGGTGGCAGCCATGCCCCAGCGCACCGAGGCCGGGGTGCGCCTGCGCTTGCAGGTGGAGTCTGCCGATTGGGCGGATGCCGCGCCCGATGCGGGCCGCGCCCGCGCCCCCGAGCGCCCGGGCACGGCGCCCCAGGTGCCTCCGTTGATTGATGTGTCCTGGTACGGCGGCGTGCTGCGTGACGCCCAGGGCCTGGTCGATTTGCAGCGCCAGCCGCCCGAGCTGCGCGCAGGAGAACGCTGGCGCATGACCGTGCGCCTGAAAGCGCCCCACGGGCTGCGCAACCCGCACGGCTTTGACTACGAACTGTGGCTGTGGGAGCAGGGCGTGCAGGCCACGGGCTATGTGCGCGCTGGCCCCAAAGACCAGCCCCCGGAGCGTTTGGGTACCACCTGGCAGCACCCGGTGGAGCAATGGCGCCAGTCGGTGCGCGACGCCATCTTTCTGCGTCTGACCAGCAGCCCGGCACCAGGCGAAGACGCTTCTGCCGCGCGCGTGGCCGGGGTGGTGGCCGCCCTGGTCACGGGCGACCAGCGGGCCATCGACCGTGCAGATTGGGACATCTTCCGCGCCACAGGCGTCGCGCACCTGATGAGCATTTCTGGCCTGCACATCACCTTGTTTGCCTGGCTGGCCGCTGCCCTGGTGCGACTGCTGTGGCGACGTTCGGCCCGGTTGTGCATGGCGGTGCCAGCGCCCACGGCGGCCCTGGCGTGTGGCGTGGTGCTGGCAGGCGGCTACGCGTTGTTCAGCGGCTGGGGTGTGCCCGCGCAGCGCACGGTGACCATGCTGGCGGTGGTGGCGGCCCTGCAGCTCAGCGGCCGCCGCTGGCCCTGGCCGCAGGTGTGGCTGCTGGCCTGCGCTGCCGTGGTGCTGACCGACCCCTGGGCGCTGTGGCAGGCCGGGTTCTGGCTGAGCTTTGTGGCCGTGGGGGTGTTGTTTGCTACTGATTCTGTAGCTGCTGACGCTTATCCTAAAGGCGCTAGAGGCCATTTTTATGCATTATTGCGTGAGCAGTGGGTGGTGACGCTGGCGCTCACGCCGCTGAGCCTGCTGCTGTTTGGCCAGGTGTCGCTGGTGGGGTTTGCGGCCAACTTGCTGGCCATACCGTGGGTCACGCTGGTGGTCACGCCCCTGGCGCTGGCCGGGGTGGTGTGGGCGCCATTGTGGTCGCTGGCGGCGTGGGCTTTGCAGCCCCTGGCGGCGGGGCTGCAGTGGCTGGCCAGTTGGCCCTGGGCGGTGGTGTTTTTGCCCGCAGCACCGTTGTGGGCCGGGGTGCTGGCCTTGTTGGGCGGCGGCTTGCTGGCCATGCGCCTGCCGTGGCAGTTGCGCTTGTGGTCTGTGCCGCTGTTGGTGCCCTTGCTGTGCTGGCAGGCGCCTAGGCCCGCGCCGGGCCAGTTTGAGCTGCTGGCGCCTGACATTGGCCAGGGCAATGCCGTGCTGGTGCGCACGGCCACGCGCACCTTGCTGTACGACGCAGGCCCCCGCTTCAGCCGCGAAAGTGATGCGGGCCACCGCGTGCTGGTGCCCCTGCTGCGGGCGCTGGGCGAACGGGTGGACGTGCTCATGCTCAGCCACCGCGACGCCGACCACACCGGTGGCGCAGCGGCCGTGCTGGCCCAGCAACCGGGTGCAGCGTTGACGGGATCGATCGAAGCCGAGCATGCGCTGCAGGCCTTGCGCCCCGCCACGCCGTGCGTGGCAGGGCAGCGCTGGGTGTGGGACGGCGTGGCTTTTGAGGTGCTGCACCCCACGGGCGCCGAGCCCGACCACCCGGCCCGCCCCAACACGGCAAGCTGCGTGTTGCGCGTGGCCAGCGCGGAAGGCGGCCCGCACGCGCAGGCCGTAGCGCTGCTGGTGGGGGACATCGAAGCCGCGCAGGAGCAAGCCCTGCTGGCCCGCTCCGCTCCGGTCAAAGCCGACGTGCTGCTGGTTCCGCACCATGGCAGCAAGACCTCGTCCAGCCCCGCGTTTCTGGACGCCGTACAGCCGCGCACCGCCTTGGTGCAGGCGGGCTACCGCAACCGCTTTGGCCACCCTGCACCCGAGGTGTTGCAGCGCTACGCCCAGCGCCAGGTGCCCGTGGTGGAGTCGGCCCGCTGCGGCGCGGCGACCTGGTCTTCTGCCTACCCCGACACGGTGGCCTGCGAGCGGGACACGGGGCGGCGCTATTGGCAGCACACCGCGCCTTGAGACCTTGTCAGGGTTTGTGCTGCTTTTGCGCAGCCCAGGCCCAAGGCGGGCGCGTAACTTGCTATCCTGACTGCAGGAGGCCCGTCCATGCAGAAATTTGACGAGATGTACGCCATGCTGCCCTTTGATGGCAGTGACGTGCGCGAACACTACAAGCGCTATGCGCACTGGCTGGCGCAGCAACCCCCTGGGGTGATGCAGGATCGCCGGGCCGAAGCCGAGATGATCTTCCGGCGTGTGGGCATCACCTTTGCCGTGTATGGCGCCAAGGACGAAAGCGGGGCAGGCAACGAGCGGCTCATCCCGTTTGACCTCATCCCCCGCATCATCCCCGCGCACGAGTGGAGCCGCATGCAGCAGGGGCTGGTGCAGCGGGTCACCGCGCTCAACCGCTTCATCCACGACGTTTATCACGGTCAAGACATCCTGCGCGCTGGCGTGGTGCCGGCCGACCTGATCCTCAACAACGCGCAGTACCGCCCCGAGATGGCGGGCGTGCAGGTGCCGCAGAACATCTACGCGCATATTGCGGGCATCGACATCGTGCGCGCGCCCGACGCGCAGGGCCAGGGCGAGTACTACGTGCTGGAAGACAACCTGCGCGTGCCCAGCGGCGTGAGCTACATGCTGGAAAACCGCAAGATGATGATGCGGCTCTTCCCCGAGCTGTTCAGCCTGCACAAGGTGGCGCCCGTGGCCCACTACCCCGACCTGTTGCTGGACACCCTGCGCGCCAGCGCCCCTGCCACGGCGGACGACCCCACGGTGGTGGTGCTCACGCCCGGCATGCACAACAGCGCGTACTTCGAGCATGCCTTCCTCGCCCAGCAGATGGGCGTGGAGCTGGTGGAAGGGCAAGACCTGGTGGTGCGCGACAATTTCGTTTACATGCGCACCACGCGTGGCCTGCAGCGGGTGGACGTGATCTACCGCCGCGTGGACGATGACTTCCTCGATCCGCAGGTGTTCCGCCCCAACTCCACGCTGGGCTGCCATGGCCTGATGGAGGCGTACCGCGCAGGCAACGTGGCCATCTGCAACGCTGTGGGCACGGGCGTGGCCGACGACAAATCGGTCTACCCCTATGTGCCCGAGATGATCCGCTTCTACCTGGGCCAGGAACCCATCCTGAAGAACGTGCCTACCTGGATGTGCCGCAAGCCTGACGACCTGCAGTACGTGCTGGCAAACCTCAAAGACCTGGTGGTCAAGGAGGTGCACGGTGCGGGTGGCTACGGCATGCTCATCGGCCCTGCCGCCACGCAGGCCGAGATCGAAGACTTCCGCCGCGCGCTGCTGGCCAACCCGGCGGGCTACATCGCCCAGCCCACACTCAGCCTGTCGAGCTGCCCCACCTATGTGGAAAGTGGCATTGCCCCGCGCCACATCGACCTGCGCCCCTTTGTGCTGAGCGGCCGCGAAGTGCAGATGGTGGCCGGTGGCCTGACCCGCGTGGCCTTGCAAGAGGGCTCGCTGGTGGTCAATTCATCGCAGGGTGGGGGCACCAAAGACACCTGGGTGCTGGGAAATGGAGGGACTGAATGATGCTGAGCCGTACCGCTGACCATTGGTTCTGGATGTCTCGCTACACCGAGCGGGCAGTAAAGCGAGCCGTAGGCGCGCTTTCAACACAACACCGAGTGCGTGCGCAGCACGTGCGGGGTTCTCTGCCCTCTTCGATCAAGGAGGCCGCATGCTGAGCCGCACCGCCGACCATCTGTTCTGGATGTCCCGCTACACCGAGCGGGCAGTAAAGCGAGCCGTAGGCGCGCTTTCAACACAACACC
>NZ_CAXIAK010000035.1:0-36193 GCF_964021665.1 uncultured Acidovorax sp. | reverse complement strand
ATGCTTTGCCACTGCTCCAAGTCACGCGCCACGCGGGTGGTGGCTCCCACGTCAAACACCGAGAGCCCCTGGGCCGCCAGATGCACATAGTTTTGCGTATCGCGCACATAGCCCAGTACGGGCAGGCCCAGGCCTTCCACAAAGTGGTGCAGCTGCTCGGCCGAGCGGGTGCGCTCGTCAATGCGCATGCCCACAATGCCCACTTGCACGCCAGCGGCGTGGCGGTGTTCGCGCAGCTTGTCGAGAAACGCCTGGGTGGCGTAGATGTCGAAGATGCTGGGCTGCAGCGGCACGATGACCTTGTCGGCCATCTTGAGCACATCCTTCAGGGCGCCGCCGTGCAGGCCTGCGGGCGTATCGAGCACCGCGTGCGTGGTGCCCTTGGGCGGCTTGGCCAGGGCATCCACATCGGTGTCCCACCGGCCGATGGGGGCCACGGTGGCGGGGCGCAGGCTCAGCCACAGGTGGGCAGATTTTTGGGGATCCACATCGCCCAGGATGACCGGATGCCCCTGGCTGGCGTAGTAACCCGCCACGTTTGTCGAAAGGGTGGACTTGCCCACACCCCCCTTGGGATTGGCAACAACAACCACTGGCATGTTGACCTCCTGGCAAAGAAAATAACAAACAAAAACAGGTGCTAGCGCTTATTCAGCAAGCGCTACCAGCTACCAAATCCATAGCAAACCACCCACCTTGCACACACGCAGCGCAGGGCTGGGCAAACACCTCAGGCGTGCTGGCCGCCGCGCTTGACGAAGAACAGGCCCGCGCCCACCGCCATCAGCAGCCCGCCAAAAACGCGATTTTGCATGCGCATGGCGCGGGCGCTGCGCATGAGGCGGCGCAGGGCGCTGGCACCGGCAGCGTAGCCGTGCATCACCACCACGTCCACCGCTACGGTGGTCGCGGCCATGACCAGCAATTGCGTCCACAGCGGGCGCGTGTCGGTCATGAACTGGGGCAGCACCGCCACCATGAAGATGATGCCCTTGGGGTTGGTGGCGTTGGTCAAAAAACCGGCCAGGCAGCGCTTGGTCCACGGGCCAGCGGGTGCCGCTTCGTCGCCGTGAAGGGGGGAGTTGTCGCCCGCCCGCCACTGGCTGAAACCCACGTAAATCAGGTAGCAGGCGCCCGCCACCTTCACCACGCTGAAGGCCACTTCAGACGCCAGCAGCAGCGATCCCACGCCCGCCCCGGCAATCACCAGGATGAGTAACAGCCCGAGCTGCAAGCCCAAAATGGTGGCGCTGGCCTTGCGCACGCCGTACGAAAGCCCGTGGCTCATCGACAGCACGGCGCCCGAGCCGGGCGAGACTGCAATCAGGCAAGACGCCGCAAAAAAAGCCAGCCAGGTTTGCAAATCCATGGGGTGCACCGCAATGAGGGGAATGAAGGGGCGCCATCATAGCGCCAGTTGGCAGCTTCTGCATGCATTAAAAACAGCCTTAGGTCTTGCAAACAAAGCGCCAGCAGCTATCAAATAAATAGCTAAAAATCTCCGCGCCGTGTAGATGCCAAAATTCTGCGGCGCCTGCGCTACCTTGTCTCAACGCTTCCCTGCATCGACCGCCCACCGCCCGCCCCATGGAACACGCACCCACCTGGCTCACCTACGGCTTTTTGTACCTGAGCGCCGCCGTCCTTGCCGTGCCCCTGGCCAAGGCGCTGGGCCTGGGCTCCATCATTGGCTACCTGGCCGCAGGCATTGCCATCGGCCCCTGGGGGCTGGGGCTGGTGAGCAATGTGCAAGACATCCTGCACTTTGCCGAGTTTGGCGTGGTGCTCATGCTCTTCTTGGTGGGGCTGGAGCTGCAACCCAGCCGCCTGTGGGCCATGCGCCGCCCCATCTTCGGCACCGGCAGCGCGCAGGTGCTGGGCTGCGCGGCCGTGCTGTTTGCGGCAGGCTGGCTGGCCGGGCTGCCCTGGCGCATCAGCCTGGTGGCGGCGCTGGGGTTGGCGCTGTCGTCCACCGCCATTGCGCTGCAGGTGCTGGCCGAACGCAACCTCATGCGCACCAGCAGCGGGCGGGCGGGTTTTTCAATCCTGCTGTTCCAGGACGTGGCGGCCATCCCCATCCTGGCGCTGCTGCCCCTGTTGGGCGCGGCCGCGGGGGCTGGCGACGACCATTCGGCGGGCGAGGTGCTGCTGGAGGCCCTGAAGATCGTCGGCGTGATCGGCGCCATCGTGCTCGGCGGTCGCCTGCTGCTGCGCCCCCTGCTGCGCTGGATTGCCAAGAGCCGCACGCCTGAAATCTTCACCGCTGCCTCGCTGCTGCTGGTGGTGGGCATTGCGTATTTGATGGTGATGGTGGGCCTGTCGATGGCGCTCGGGGCTTTTCTGGCCGGGGTGCTGCTGGCCGACAGCGAATACCGCAGCGAGCTGGAAGCCGACATCGAGCCCTTCAAGGGCCTTCTGCTGGGCCTGTTCTTCATCGCCGTGGGCATGAGCATTGACTTTGGCGTGCTCATGCGCTCGCCCTGGCTCATGGCAGGCATCCTGCTGGGTTTTCTGGCCCTGAAGGCGGTGGTGATCTACACCCTGGCCAAGGTGGCAGGCGTGCCTTATCAAGAGCGGCCCGTGTTCACCCTGCTGCTGGCGCAAGGGGGCGAGTTTGCCTTCGTGGTCTTCCAGGCAGCTGCCGGGGCGCAGGTGTTTTCGGCCGAAACGGCCTCGCTGCTCATCGGCGCGGTGGCGCTTTCCATGCTCATCAGCCCGCTGCTGCTGGTGCTGGTAGACCGCGCCCTGCTGCGCCGTTACGCGCAGCTCAAGCCCGCCGCTCCGCCGGAGCAAGAGATCTCGGAGCCACAGGAAGCCCCGGTCATCATCGCCGGCTTCGGCCGCTACGGGCAAATCGTGGCGCGTGTGATGCTGGCCCAGGGCATACCCACCACCGTGCTGGACCACAGCGTGGAAATTCTCGAGATCGCCCGCGCCTTTGGGTACCGCGTGTTTTATGGCGACGCCACCCGGCTGGACCTGCTGCGCATTGCCGGGGCCGAGCACGCCCGCGTGCTGGTGGTGGCGGTGGACGACCCCGAGCAATCCCTCAAGATCGTCACCCTGGCGCGCAAGCACTTCCCGCAATTGCAGTTGGTGGCTCGCGCACGGGACCTGACCCACTGGAACGCGCTGCGCGACCTGGGGGTGACACTGGTGCAGCGCGAGCTGTTCGAGTCCAGCCTTGAAAGCGCCCGCACCGTGCTGGAGCTGATGGGCCAGAGCCCCACGCGGGCGCAGGAGATGACCCGGCGCTTTCGCGAGCACAACATCACGCTGGCCGACCGCATGTACCCCCACCACAAAGACCGCGCCAAGATGGTGGCCGTGGCCCGCGAAGGCCGCGCCCAGCTGGCCGAGCAAATGGCCAAGGAGCGCCAGGAACACACCGAGCGCGAAGCCAGGGCGCAGGTCTACCCAGGGTATGGCGGAGTGGAGAATGCTGGAGAAGGCGGCAAATCTACCAACGCCCGTGATTCAGATAAAAATAGGCTCTAGCGCTTATTCGTAAAGCGCTTCAAGCTACTTATTTGATAGCAAATTAACACTTGAAACAGTGCTACCGGGTTTTGCCCCGGCCATGCGCAGAGAGGGCCGATCCTATAGTGGCGCGCAAACGCTTTCGCGCCACTATATTTGGCGCGTAAAATATTTTCGCGCCACTTTATTTGGTGCAATGCCGATTCGCGCCACTAGGAGCCTCGAACATGCCCCGCCTCACGCCGCCCCAAGCACTGGACCAACTCGCCGAATGGATCAACGCCAGTACCGACGAGGTAGGCATTGACGGTCTCCTCCAGCAGCATGGCAACCGCATACCCCGCCGAACGCTGCAGCGTCACCTGGCGTTGCTGGTGGAGCAAAAACGCATAGGGGTGCGCGGCGAAGGCCGGGCCACCCGCTACCACCGCCTGCCACAGCCCGGCGCATCTGCGCAGACATCCACCGCTGTGGCAACAGCAGTGCCCCCCAGCACCGCAGACTACGTCCCCACCTCCAAAGAGGGCGCAGACATCCGTGCCACTGTCTCCCAGCCCCGCCACCTGCGTAAACCGGTGGGCTACCAACTGGACTTTTTATCGAGCTACGAGCCCAACCACACGGCCTACCTGCCGCCGGGCCTGCGTGAACAACTGCACAGCCTGGGCCGCTCACCGGCAGACCAAACACCTGCGGGCACCTTTGCCAAAGACATCCTCCAACGCCTGCTCATCGACCTGTCTTGGGCCTCCTCCCACCTCGAAGGCAACACCTACAGCCACCTCGACACCGAACGCCTGATCGAGTTCGGCCAGGCCGCCGAAGGCAAAAACGCGCTAGAAACCCAGATGATCCTGAACCACAAGCAGGCCATCGAATACCTGGTGCTCAACCCCGAAAACGCCCGCGTACACACAGACACGCTGATCGCGCTGCACGCCTTCCTGTCCGACGGCCTGATGGCCGACCCCACCGCCGTGGGCCGCATTCGCCGCCGCGCCGTGGAGATCGGGGGCAGCGTCTTCTTACCCATTGCCTTGCCCCAACGGCTCGAAGAACTCTTCGGCATCGTCACGCAGATGGCCGCCGAGATCACCGACCCGTTTGAGCAAGCCTTCTTCTTGATGGTGCACCTGCCGTACCTGCAGCCGTTCGAGGATGTGAATAAACGCGTCTCGCGCCTGGCCGCCAACATCCCCTTCATCCGTCACAACCTGTGCCCGCTGTCGTTCATCGACGTACCGCAGCAAGCGTATGTGGACGGCATGCTGGGCGTGTACGAACTCAACCGCGTGGACCTGCTGCGCGATGTGTTTGTGTGGGCCTACGAGCGGTCTTGTCAGCAATACGTGGCGGTGAAGCAGAACCTGGTGCCACCAGACATTTTTCGGCTGCGGCATCGACAAGCGCTGGCGGAGGTGATTGCAGCCATCGTGCGGCAGGGGGATGCGCCCACGGAGCAGGCGGTGACAAGCAGGATGCCAGCTTCCGTTGCGGCGGCCGACCACGCGCATTTTGTGCAACTGGCGCTGGCCGAGTTTGGCGCGCTGCACGCCGGGAATGCCGTGCGGTTTGGGATCCGGCCGCTGGAGTTTGGGGAGTGGGAGCGGCGTGCCCAGGACATGAAGGGGTGAAGGCAGCGGGCCTGCCAACGCCAATAATTCAGATAAAACAGGCTCCAGCGCTTATCCATCAAGCGCAAACAGCTATAAATTAAATAGCAAAACCACCCTCACACCCGCTGGGCAGGCCCATGCGCCGCAGCGACGCACGACAATCGCGGGCATGAAATGGATCAACGCCCCCTGGATTGAACTGCTGCGCATCGCCCTGGAAGTGGCGGCCACCGTGGCCTTTGCCTTATCAGGCGTGATGATGGCGGCGCGCAAGCGCTTTGATGCGGTGGGTGTGTGCGTGGTGGCGTTTGTGTCGGCCTTCGGCGGCGGCACGCTGCGCGACTTGCTGCTGGACCAGCGGCCCTTCTTCTGGGTGCGGCACACCGAGTTTGTGTGGGGCATCCTGCTGCTCAGCCTGGCCGCCATGCTGTTCATGCGCCAGCGGCACTTTGAGCCCACCGAGCGCGCCATGCTGCTGCCCGACGCCATCGGCCTGGGGCTGTTCGCCGCCGTGGGCGTGGACATTGCCACCGCCGTGGGCATGCCCGCGCTGATTGCCGTGATGATGGGCGTGACCACGGGCGTGTTTGGCGGCGTGCTGCGCGATGTGCTGTGCAACGAAGTGCCCCAGGCCTTCAGCGACCACCGCCCTTATGCGCTGTGCGCCTTTGCCGGCGGCTGGGCCGATGTGGCGCTGCGCCAGGTGGACGGCACCGTGGTCAGCCCCCTGCTGGCGTGCGTGCTGATCACGGCCGGGCTGCGGGGTTTGGCGCTGTGGCGCAACTGGGAGCTGCCCGCCTGGCGGGTATGAACGGGGCCAAGCCGTAAAATCGCGCACCCAGCCCCTGGATGTACACCACGAATTGCTGCCCCCCATGAACACACCCTTTTGCCCCCCTTCCCACGCAGTTGCCCAACCCACGGCACGCGGGGCCCTGCGCCGCCGCTGGCGCACCCAGCTGGCGGCCGCAGCGCTGATAGGCGCCGCAAGCATCGCGGCACTGCCCCGCGCCCAGGCGCAGGTGGTCAACCCGCTGGGCGCCGTGCGCAACTTTCCTGATGCGGCAGAGCGCGGCACGCTGACCATCCTGGGGGTGCAAGAGGCCCGGCTCAACAGCCGCGACATCCGCATGGCCCCTGGCATGCGCCTGTTCAGCCCGCAAAACACACTGGTGCAACGCCACACCGTGATCGGCCAGACGTACAAGGTCAACTACGTGCTTGAAACCAGCACCGGCATGCTGCACGCGGCCTGGATCCTGAGCGAAGCCGAGGCGGCCAAGCCGCTCAAGGGCAAGAGCCCTGCGCCCACCAACATCACCACGGACAACGTTCTGAAGTAACGCGTCCGGCCGCCGCATCTGCGGCGGCGTTTCGGCCCCTCAGGATCCTTGGGGCCACCCCACCCTCAGTCACCGCGCCCCGTGGGCAGCGGTGTTTGCTTGCTATTTTTGAAATTGCCATGGCCAAAAAAGTCTTTATCAAAACCTTCGGCTGCCAGATGAACGAGTACGACTCGGACAAGATGGCCGACGTGCTCAACGCCGCCCAAGGCTACGAGCCCACCCAGAACGTGGATGAGGCCGACCTCATCCTCTTCAACACCTGCTCGGTGCGCGAGAAGGCGCAAGAAAAGGTCTTCAGCGACCTGGGCCGCATCAAGCACCTGAAAGCCCGCGGCGTGAAGATTGGCGTAGGCGGCTGCGTGGCCAGCCAGGAAGGCGCCGAGATCATCAAGCGCGCCCCCTATGTGGACGTGGTGTTTGGCCCCCAGACCCTGCACCGCCTGCCCGAGATGCTGAACCAGCGCGAGCAGCTGGATAAGCCGCAGGTGGACATCAGCTTCCCCGAGATTGAAAAGTTCGACCACCTGCCGCCCGCGCGCGTCGAGGGTGCCTCGGCCTTTGTGTCGATCATGGAAGGCTGCAGCAAATACTGCAGCTACTGCGTGGTGCCCTACACCCGTGGCGAAGAAGTGAGCCGCCCGTTTGACGATGTGCTGGTGGAAGTGGCAGGCCTGGCCGACCAGGGCGTGAAGGAAATCACCCTGCTGGGCCAGAACGTGAACGCCTACCTGGGCAAGATGGGCGGCACGGCCGAGATTGCCGACTTTGCGCTGCTGCTCGAATACGTGTCGGACATTCCCGGCATCGAACGCATCCGCTACACCACCAGCCACCCCAACGAGTTCACACCCCGACTGATCGAGGCCTACGCCAAGCTGCCCAAGCTGGCCAGCCACCTGCACCTGCCCGTGCAGCACGGCAGCGACCGCATTTTGATGGCCATGAAGCGCGGCTACACCGCCATGGAATACAAGAGCACGGTGCGCAAGCTGCGCGCCATTCGCCCCGACCTGGCCATGAGCAGCGACTTCATCGTGGGCTTCCCCGGCGAGACGGAAGACGACTTCAACAAGATGATGAAGCTGATCGACGACATTCACTTCGACAACAGCTTCAGCTTCATCTTCAGCCCCCGCCCTGGCACGCCCGCCGCAGGCCTGCACGACGACACGCCGCACGACGTGAAGCTGCGCCGGCTGCAGCATCTGCAGAGCGTCATCAACGCCAACATCAAGTCCATTAGCGAAAGCCGCGTGGGCACGGTGCAGCGCATTCTGGTGGAAGGCGCTTCCAAGCGCGATGCAGGCGAGCTGATGGGCCGCACCGAATGCAACCGCGTGGTCAACTTTGCGGGCCAGCCCCGCCTGGTGGGGCAGATGGTGGATGTGACCATCACCGAAGCCAAGGCCTACACCCTGCGCGGCGAGGTGCTGGTGCGCGAGGGCGCACCCCTCACCGCCTGACTTTCACCGCCTGACCCTCACGGCCATGGCCCAGGAAGCCACCAGCCCCGCCAAGGCCCGGCACTACGGCCCGTCCTTCCAGCAACTGCTGCTGCTCGCGTTCTTGCTGATCGCGGGCTTGCTGGGCACCAGTGCGCTGCGCACGCTGTTCACGCTGGAAGCGCTGATGACCGAAAGCCAGGCCAGCGCCGCCCAGGCAGCGGCCCCGAACGCGGCCGCGCAAACCCTGAACCAGCGGGGCCAGGCGCTGGAGCGTGCAGCGCGCCAGTCACTGGTGCTGGGCGATGCACAGCTGCGCCAGAGCTTTGACGACATGGCGGCCGATGCGCGGCGCCTGGTGCAGCAGCTGGAAGACGCGGGGCTGCCGCCCGAGCACGCCCGGCAGTGGCGCAGCCATATGGACACCGTGCACGAGCTGCTGCGCGCGCCGCCCGGCTTGTCGCTGGAGCACGAACGCAGCGTGGCCGATGAATTTGTGGCGCTGGACAACCTGCACGCGGCCATCAGCCAGGCGGTGCAGGAACTCAACGCGCGCAAGAGCAGCGAACTCGACGCCATGGTGCAGGCCAGCCGCGAAGCCGTCACGCACCAGCTGCTGGGCGCCATCGTGCTGGCCCTGGTGCTGGCACTGTCTCTGGGCGTGTGGCTGGCGCGGCCCTTCAAGCGGCTGGAACGCGCCATTCGCCGCCTGGGCGAGAACCAGCTGGAGCGGCCCGTGGCCATCACCGGCCCGGCCGACGTGCGCCGCGTGGGCCAGCAGCTGGAATGGCTGCGCCTGCGGCTGCTGGAGCTGGATGCCGACAAGGCGCGCTTTTTGCGCCATGTGTCGCACGAACTCAAAACCCCGCTGGCCGCGCTGCGCGAAGGCGTGGCGGAGCTGCAAGACGGAGAGACCAGGGCGCGGATCGAGGGCCAGAGGGAAGCGGCGCAGGGCCTCCACGCGAACACGCCGGTGCTACCACGCGAGATCGAAGCGCTGCTGCGTTTCAACGCGGCGGCGTTTGAAGCCCGCCAGCTGCAGCGGCGCGAAACCGAACTCATCGGCCTGCTGGAAGACCTGGTGGAAAGCCAACGCCTGCAGTGGCAGGCCCGCCAGCTGCGGGTGGAGGTGAGCGGCGAGCGCACTACCTTGCAGCTGGACCCCGAAAAAATCGCCTCGGCCGTGGGCAACCTGCTGTCCAACGCCATTCGCTTTTCGCCCGAACAGGGTACGGTACGCTTGGCCGTTTCGCGCGCGCCCGGTGCAGTGCTGATTGACGTGTGCGACCAGGGGCCCGGCGTGGCCCCGGCAGACAAGGCCCATGTGTTCGAGCCCTTCTTCCGTGGTGAACGCCAGCCAGAAAACGCGGTGCGCGGCACCGGGATCGGGCTGTCCATCGTGCAGGAATACATCCATGCCCACGGCGGGCGCGTGCACCTGCTGGGCGAAGCGCCCCACTCTTTTTTCCGAATCGAACTCCCTGATGCATCCTGAAGCCACCCGCCCCCGCCACACGCCGCGCCACCCTCTGCTGTGGGGGGTGGCCTTGTGCGTGGCGGTGCTGGCCGGCTGCGCCACCTCAGCCCCGCAGCCACAGGCGGCCGAAGCGATCGAGGTGGCACCACCAGCGGCCACGGCAGAGGCAAACCGGACGCCAGCGCCCACGCCGCCAGAGCCGACCCTGCCCGAGCTGGAAGAGCCCGCATCCCCCGCCAAAGACCTGCTGCGCGACACGCTGGCCTATGCCGACCGCGCGCTTGACGCCAGCGCCACCACCCTGGCGCGCGAGATGGCCCGCCTCTCGGTGCCCGACGACACCAAGCCCGCCCGCCACCTGCGGCTGGCACTGCTGCTGACCCAGACCCGACAGCCCGCAGATACGGCCCGCGCGCTGGGGCTGGTGCAGCGCACCTTGGCCGACGCCAATGCGCAGGACCTGCACCCCCTGGCAAGGCTGCTGGAGGCGCGGCTGACGCACCAGCGTCGTCTCGAAGAACAACTGGAGCGGCAAGGCCAGCAACTGCGCGAAGCCCAGCGCCGCAACGACCAGCTGAGCGAACGGCTCGAAGCCGTGCGCGCCATCGAACGCAGCCTGCAAACACGCCCAGCGCCTGCGGCCGCATCGCCTTCCGCACCCGCTGCGGGCGCCAGCAGCCCGGGCAACGGCACCAAACCCTGATCCCCACACGCCATGCCTTCCTCCACGCCCCCATCACGCCCGGCCCAGCACCGCATCCTGGTGGTGGACGACGATGCCGACATGCTGCGCCTGCTCTCGCTGCGCCTGCAGGCGGCGGGGCACGAAGTGGTGGCGGTGGGCTCGGCCGAGGCAGCCCTGGCCCAGCTCGACATTGCCCGGCCGCAGCTGGTGCTGAGCGACGTACGCCTGCCCGGCAAGGATGGCCTGGCGCTGTTCGACGAAGTGCACGCGCGCCACCCTTCGCTGCCCGTCATCCTGCTCACCGCGCACGGCACCATTCCTGATGCCGTGCAGGCCACCGCGCGCGGTGTGTTCACCTACCTCACCAAGCCCTATGACGGCAAAGAGCTGCTGGAAAAAGTGGCCGAGGCCCTGGCCCTGAGCGCCCCTGCGGTGCACCAGGCGCATGACAACCAGGCGTGGCGTGCCGATATCGTGAGCCGCTCGGCCCGCATGACCGATGTGCTGTCCGAAGCGTTCATGGTGGCGCAATCCGATGCGAGCGTGCTGCTGCTGGGCGACAGCGGCTCGGGCAAGGAACTGCTGGCCCAGGCCATCCACCGCGCAAGCCCTCGCGCCTCCAAGCCCTTTGTGGCGGTGAACTGCGGCGCGATTCCCGAAGCACTGCTCGAATCCGAATTGTTCGGCCATGTCAAAGGCGCGTTCACCGACGCCGTGAGCAACCACAAGGGCCTGTTCCAGGCGGCCGATGGCGGCACGCTGCTACTGGACGAGATTGGCGACATGCCGCCCGCGCTGCAGGTGAAGCTGCTGCGGGTGCTGCAGGAGCGGGCTGTGCGGCCCGTGGGCGCGAGCCAGTCCATCCAGATCAACGTGCGCATCATCTCGGCCACGCACCGCAATCTGGAAGCCGCCATGGCCGCAGGCCAGTTCCGCGAAGACCTGTACTACCGGCTCAACGTCGTCACGCTGCTGCTGCCCACCCTGGCAGAGCGGCGCGAAGACATTGCGCTGCTGGCCAACCACTTTCTGGACAAGCTGGCCCACAAGTACGACAAGCGCCTGTCTGGCTTTGCGCTAGAAGCGCTCAAGGCCCTGACCACCGCGGCTTGGCCCGGCAATGTGCGCCAGCTCTACAACGTGGTCGAGCAGGTGTGCGCGCTGTCCACCACGCCGCTGGTGCCGCTGTCGCTGGTGCAGCGGGCCCTGCGCATTCCGTCGGCCCAGGTGCTGAGCTTTGCCGAAGCCCGGCAACGGTTTGAGCGCGAATACCTGGTGGGCCTGCTCAAGATGACCGACGGCAACGTGGCCGACGCCGCACGGCTGGCCCAGCGCAACCGCACCGAGTTTTATCGGCTGCTGCAAAAACACGCACTCACGCCCGGCCAGTTCAAGGCGGACGGCGCCATTGGCGACGATGTCGCCGATGAGCGACAAGAGTAAGTGCCTGATTTGCAATGACTTTGCTCCCCGCACGGGGCAAAGCGTCGCCAGCAGGCGACAAAAATGCGGCATCCAGCCGCCTGGAAGGCCCTTGGCACGTGCCCGCACAATTGTTTACACGTTGCAGTGCATTCAAGCCATTGATTTAAAAGCGTTTTTTCAAGCTGGCACAGGGTTTGCCCTAGTGCTGGCATGCAAGCTGTTTTTTCCTCCTTTTTTTCGCGCCCGCACCGGGTGGGGCTGCGTGCCGTGGCACTGTGTGCCGCGCTCATGGCCTCGGGTGTACACGCGCAGATGGTGGACCTGGACCACATCACCCAACTGGCCAAGCAGCGTGCGGCGCAACCCTACAGCGCTGCCGATGGGCGCCTGCCCCCTGCGCTCGCCGCGCTGAACTACGACCAGGTGCGCGACATTCGCTGGCGCCCCGAACGTGCCTTGTGGCGTGCCGAGCAGTTGCCGTTTGAGGCCATGTTCTTCCACCTCGGTCTGTACCAGCGCGAGCCGGTGCTCATCAACGAGGTGTCGCCCCAAGGCACGCGCCACATCCCCTACCGCACGGCCGACTTTGACTACGGCAAAAACAAGGTGCAGCCCCAAAGCTGGGGCGACCTGGGGTTTGCAGGCTTTCGGCTGCACTACCACCTGAATTCGCCCGCGTACAAGGACGAGCTGGTGGTCTTCCAGGGCGCCAGCTACTTCCGGGCACTGGGCGCGGGCCAGCAGTACGGCCTGTCGGCCAGGGGCCTGGCCATTGACACGGTGGGCGGCAAGGGCGAGGAATTTCCACGCTTTACCGAGTTCTGGCTGGTGCGCCCGCAACCCGGTGACACGCAGGCCACGGTGTACGCGCTCATGGATTCGCCCCGCGCCACCGGGGCTTACCGCTTCGACATTCAGCCGGGCGCGCAGACGGTGACCACCGTGCGCGCGCGCATCTTTGTGCGCGGCGGCAGCGCAGGCCCCATCAAGACGCTGGGCATTGCGCCGCTGACCAGCATGTTCCTGTCTGGTGAAAACCAGCCGCGCAAGGACGACTTCCGCCCCGAGGTGCATGACTCCGACGGCCTGATGGTGGCCACGGGCGAAGGCGAATGGCTGTGGCGCCCGCTGCAAAACCCCCGGCAGGTGCTGGTCACGTCGTTCGCCACCACCAACCCCAAGGGTTTCGGGCTGATGCAGCGCGACCGGCAGTGGAGCAGCTACGAAGACGTAGAGGCCCGCTACGAACGCCGCCCCAGCGCCTGGGTGCGCCCCCTGCACCACTGGGGCCCCGGCCGTGTGGAACTGGTGCAACTGCCCACGCCCGACGAAACCCACGACAACGTGGTTGCCTACTGGGTGCCCCAGCAGTTGCCCGCCCCCGGCACACCGCTGGAAGTCAGCTACGAGCTGGCATGGCAGGGCGACCAAGGGGCTGGGCAGCAACGCCCACCCGGCGCCTGGGCCACGCAGTCGCGCAAAGGCGTGGGCTACACGCAGCAAAGCGCCGAAGCGCTGCGCACGCAGGTGCAGTACGTGGTCGATTTCACCGGCCCGGCATTGCACGACCTGAAGGCCGACGCGCCCGTCAAAGCAGTGGTGACCAGCGACGCCAACGGCCGCGTACTGGAAAGCGGTGTGTACCGCAACCCGGCCACCGGCCAGTGGCGCATGACGCTGCGCATGGAGCGCCTGCGCAAAGACCAGCCCATTGAATTGCGAGCCTTTCTTCAACACCTCCAACACGCTGTGAGCGAAACATGGACCCACGTCATTCTTCCCGAGTAGGCCCGAGTGCACCCCGTTTGCAGACACAGGAGCCGCCGATGCATCACCCCCACAACACCCCGCTCCTCAGCGCGGACCCGCAGGCCACCGCTGCGCGCAGCCTTTTGCGCGAAGTGCGCCACCCCAACAGCGTGACGGCGCCCCCGGTGCACCGCGGATCGATGCCTGCGCTGCCGTGGCAGGGTTTCTGGAAAAGCGTGGCACGCGCGCTGACAGGCCGCACACCCCGAGTAGAAGGCGCAGAACCCGCCGCCCCGGCCCAGCCCTGGCAGGCCGCCGCCCAGCGCCGCCGCTGGACCTTTGTCCTGCTGGTGCTGTGCAGCACGGTGCTGGCCAGCGTGCTGTTTGCCCAGGTGCAGCCCGCGTATGAAAGTGCATGGCTGGGCTGGGGGCAGATCGCCCTGTTTGCCCTGCTCTCGGCCTGGGTGGTGTCCGGCTTCATGACCGGGATGATGGGTTTTTGGGTCATGCTGCGCGGCGACAAGCATTCGCTCTCGGCCCGCAGCGTGGCGGGCCACGCACTGTCGCCCGACGCGCGCACCGCCATCATCATGCCCATCTGCAACGAAGACGTGGCCACCGTGTTTGCCGGGCTGCGCGCCACCTGCGAATCGGTGGCGGCCACCGGCCACGGGCAGACGTTTGACGTGTTCGTGCTGTCCGACAGCTACGACAGCGATATTGCCCGCGCAGAACGCGCCGCCTGGGAAGACCTGCGCATGGCACTGGCTGCCAACCCGCAGCAGCCGCAGGTGCAGGTGTACTACCGCCTGCGCAAGCGCCGCACCCACCGCAAGGCAGGCAATGTGGCCGACTTCTGCCGCCGCTGGGGCAAGGACTACCGCTACATGGTGGTGCTGGACGCCGACAGCGTGATGAGCGGCGACTGCATCGTTTCCATGGCCAAGCTCATGGAAGCCAACCCTACGGCAGGCATCATCCAGACGGCAACGCAAGCCATTGGCCACGTCACGCTGCACGCGCGTGCGCAGCAGTTCGCCTCGCGCGTCACCGGCCGCCTGTTCACGCTGGGCATGCAGTTCTGGCAACTGGGTGAATCGCATTACTGGGGGCACAACGCCATCATCCGCGTGGCACCCTTCATGCAGCACTGCGCGCTGGCGCCGATTCCCGGCAAGGGCGGCCTGGCAGGCGGCATCATGAGCCACGACTTTGTGGAAGCCGCACTGATGCGCCGCGCGGGCTACCACGTGTGGCTGGTGGCCGACCTGGTGGGCAGCTACGAGCAGCAACCGCCCGACCTGCTGGCCGAGTTGCAGCGCGACCGCCGCTGGTGCCAGGGCAACCTGCAGAATGCGCGCCTGATGGCCGAGCCCGGCATCCACCCCGTGCACCGCTCCATGTTCGTGACGGGTGCCATGGCCTACCTGTCGGCCCCGCTGTGGCTGGCCTTCATGACGCTTGGCACCGCCCTGTGGGTGTCTGGCGCGCCGGTGCTGACCGACTGGCACATCCTGCCCACCGAGTTGCTGGCCCTGTGGGCCTGGACGCTGAGCATGCTGTTCCTGCCCCGCGTGCTGGGGGTGCTGGCCGTCTTCATGCGGCGTGAGCAGCAGCAGTATGGCGGCGGCTGGAGCCTGCTGAAAAGCGCCTTGCTCGAAAGCATGCTGGCCCTGCTACAGGCCCCCGTGCGCATGCTGGCCCATTCGCTGTTTGTGCTGGTGGCGCTGACGGGCATTGCGCTGGACTGGAAGTCTCCGCCCCGCGAAGCGCAAGCCGTTCCATGGCGCCACGCCATGGCTCAGCTGGCCCCCATGACCGGCGTGATTGCCTTGCTGGCGGCGGGCATTGGCGCCATCGACAGCGGCGCCCTGCTGTGGCTGGCGCCCGTGGGGGTGCCGCTGGCCCTGGCCATTCCCATGGCCGTCATCACCAGCCAGATCGCTCTGGGCCGGTCGATGCGGGCGCAGCGCTTCTTGCTTATTCCCGAAGAGGCGTGGTCGCCCCCCGTGTTGCGCCGTGCCTGGCGCCATGCCCAAAGGCTGGCGCAGCCGGGGCCTGGCCTGGCACCCGCAGCGGCCATGGCCTGATCCAAGCCGTGAGCGAGGGCAAGAACATCCGTTCCATGCGCCCTCGCTTCCCTCCCGTTGGTGGTTTTGTGACAAATGCCACACATCCTTGAAGCCGGTGCATGCACCGGCTTTTTGCATTCTGCTATTTATTTGATAGCTTACTGCGCTTACCCCGCCTGCCTCAAACACCTAAAAGGCTTGTGAAAATGCCTGTGACTGGAGGCTCAGCGCCCTATGCCCGTCACGTACGATACGGCGCCGACAGCCCGCAGGGCCTGCCTCCATCCACCATTTTTCGCCAAACCACCACCATGTTCTCCACTGCCACAGCATCCTCCCGGCGGGGCCTTCTTTCTGCCGGGGCCTTGTGGGCCGCCGTGCTGGCTGCGGGCTGCGCCACCGCCCCCGAACCTGCGCCAGCGCCCGTGGCACCGCCGCCGCCAGCGCCTGTGGCCGAAGCGCCCGCCCCCTTGCCCCCACCCCGGCTGATCTTCGCGGGCTTTGCCCTGCACTCGCAGGCCAAGGCCTTCCGCAACGATGTGCTGGCCGCGGAAAAACTGGCCAGACAGATGGACCCCAACGCCCTCATCCTGAAGCTGGCCAACCCCGCGCGCGACCAGCCCAGTGACTGGCCCCAGGCCACGCTGGAGAACTTTGAACTGGTGATGACCAAGATGGCCGAAGTGGCCCGGCCGCAAGACCGGGTGATGCTGCTGATCTCCACCCACTCCAACCCCGGTACGCTGAACATCAACGTCGCAGGCAAAAACGCCGCGCCCATCACCGCCCGGGGCTTGAGCGATGCGCTGGCCCCGCTGGCCAAGACGCCCACGCTGGTCGTGCTGTCTGCCTGCTACAGCGGCGCCTTTCTGGAGCCCCTGCGCGCGCCCAACCGCGTGGTGCTGACGGCCACCGATGTGCACAAGGCATCTTTCAAATGCCAGTACCCCGGCGAATACACCTTCTTTGCCGACGCTCTGTTCAACCAGGCAGGCGCCGAGCAGTTGTCGATCACGGACTGGATGGGCGCAGCCCAGAAGTCCATCCAGGCGCAGGAAAAGCGCAAGCGCCTGGCGTCATCGGCGCCCAAGATGTTTGTGGGGGAAGAAGCAAAGGCCTGGGCCAGCCAGCCGCTCAAGAGCTGGCTGCAAGCCCGCTGAGCCAGGGTCGAAACAGCCCCAACGGTCGGCGCACAAACTGACAGGGCTTTGCTCAATGCGCAATAGCCCTGCGCGCCTGCCCATCAGCCCATCAACTCATTCAAGCTCGTCACATCCTTGAACTGCAAGTCGTTTGCCAGCGCGAAGTGCTCCCGCGCGCAGTCGATTTTCAGATTCTCCGCCGGTCGCCGGTTAGCGCGCACGGTGGTGGATTTGGTTTCTGCCACGAAGTACACCCGCTCGTCGTTCTCCAGCACCACCGCCCAATCGGGGTTGTAGCTGCCCAAAGGGGTAGCAACCTTGAAGCGGCTGGGCAGCTTGAAGAAGAACTTCACACGTTCATCCACCGTGCAGTCATGGGCGAACTGGCTTTCGGTGTCGCTCTCGCTCAGCACACAGGTAAATGCATCACCCACAGGTGCTTTTTGTTCATCCACGGGCTGAGCCTGCAACAAGGTTTTATCCACTGGCGTGGTCAGGTCGTCATTGGCGGGCGGGTACACGCTGCTCAAGTACGTTTCCAACTCTTCGTCAAACAGGCTCATTTCATACTGGCGCCCGTTGATAGTTTTGTACTTGATGCCCTTGACCATCAGCGCCTGCAAACAAGTGGTCATGGCCGCAATGGCAGTATCCAGAAATGCCTGTGGGTTGACCAGCAATTCGCCCAAGCGCCCTGAGCCGTCCAAAATGGCAAAGATGCTGGACCGCGACAGGTGCACCCGGTTCTGGATGTACGCGTACACATCAGGCACCGTGGTGCCATACACCTTGGCGTCGGTGTCGCCGGTACCAATGTGCAGCCCCTCCACCCCTTCGCTGCGCATGATGATCTTTGCTTTGTCAGCACGTATCTTGGGCGGCCGCACTTTGGGGTATTGCTTCAAGTCACCCAGGGCTTTGACGCACTCCGCAATCAGCGCTGGGGTATCCAGCGTCACGCTATAGGAGGTCTGGTAGTTGATCTTTTTCCAAATGGCCTGAAACAGCGCTTCCTCCTCGGCGGACAAGGCTTTGCGCTTGATGCGCGCCTTGGCGCGGGCATTTTTCACCCGCCCGCTAAAGCTCACGCCAGTTTCGTCCTCAATCTCCTGCTGCAGCGCCTTGGCGAAGGCTTCGTAGCTCTCGTTGGGTATGACCGTCAACACGTTCACCCGCTTGTCCTGCACACGTTCACCATCCTTGTTCACACACAGGCGCAGACCACGCCCGATTTCCTGGCGCTTCTTCATGGCGCTCTTGGTCTCGTTCAGCGTGCAAATCTGGAACACATTGGGGTTGTCCCAGCCCTCGCGCAGCGCCGAGTGGCTGAAGATGAACTGCAAGGGCACATCCGCGCTCAGCAGGCGCTCTTTGTCTTTCATGATGAGCTGGTAGGTGCTGTCGTCCTTGGCTACCGTGCCCGATGTATCCACCCACACCGTTTTGGCCTTCACACCCTTGCCCTTCTTGTCGCCCGAAAAATAGCCGTTGTGTACCTCGCTGGCACTGTGCGCAATGAGCCCACGGTATTTGGGCATGCTGGCGTACTTGTTGAACGCCTCTTCAAACCACACACCAAACTTGCCCAAGGTGGCATTGCCATCCTCGTCATACGCCCGGTAGTTGGCTACCTTGTCGATAAAAAACAGGCTCAACACCTTCACACCAATGGGCTGCACGTTCTTGAGCTTGGAAAAGTGCGCCGCCACCGTGCGCTCAATCTGGAAGCGCATCACATCGTCAGCCAGCCCCCCGTGGGCTTGGTGGATGCGAATCACCCGCCCACCAGAGAACTCAATCTCCCCGTCGTCTGCCCGGATTTCGTTCAGGATGTAACCGTCCTCATAAACATCGCGCTGCTTAGACTTGGCATACAGGTCATCGCCCAGCTTCAGGGTCAACTCGGAACGCTTGGGGCCCGTCTTGCCATTCACATCAATAATGACCTTGACCTTGACAGAAGCAGGGCGAGCCTCAATGCCCACCAGCTCCACAAAGGCCTGGTTGTGGTCTTCATCGGCCAGCACGCCGTCCACCTCAATCTGCTTCACCAGCCCCAGGTCATACGCCTGCACGGGGTTGAGCGAATACAGCAGGTTGTAGGGGTTCTTGTGCGTAGCCGAGTAGCGCAGCGTGCACAGCGGGTTCAAGTCAAACAGCGCGCGGCGGCGTACATCGGTCTCAAAGTTTTGCGGTTCGTCCACGATGACGATGGGGTTCACCGCCCGGATGTATTCAATGGGCGCAAACGCCTTTTCGCCCTTCTGGTTGATCTTATTGTTGTCTTTGGTAAAGCTGTCAATGTTGATGACCAGCACGCTCAGCGCATCGCTCTGCGCAAAGTGGCGCAAGTCTGTCAGCTTGGTACTGTCGTACAAAATCGGCACGCAGGGTACATTGGCATAGTCCGCTGCAAAGTGGCTGCGGGTGATCTGCAGGTTCTTCATGGTGCCTTCGCGTATGGCCACACTGGGCACCACCACCACAAACTTCTTGAACCCGTACACCTTGTTCAGCTCATACATCGTCTTGATGAAGCTGTAGGTCTTGCCCGTGCCGGTTTCCATCTCAATGGTGAAATTCAGCGGGCAAAACACCTCTTTGCCATTGTCTGAGCGAGACTCGGCCAAAGTGGCAGATGGCTCCAAGCCATTGTCCTTTTGCACCGCCTGCACATTGGCCAGCAGTTGCTCGTCCGAGAGCTTCAGCGCGTTGCCAATGCTGCCGTCCCCCGCATAGGCCACGCTGCCTTGCTGCACAGCCAGAGCAAAGTCGCCTTTGGCTAGTGGCTGGCCATCAAACACTTTCACCACCGCATCGACTGCCTTCTTTTGGTAGTCCTGGTGGGCAAATTGCAACTTCATCGTCATGTCTCATCCTTGTTATCGGGCGGGGCCAGCCGGGCCTGCCGCTCGCGCGCCAGTTGCACCACGCGGTGCAGCTGCGCTTGCAGTACCTGCACATCGGGCAAGGCGTGCAGGTACTGCGCCACGCGGATGTTGGCGCTGTCCAAATCCATCAGCTCCACCTGCTCGCGGTCGGCGCTGGCGCACAAAATCAAACCAATGGGCGAAGCCTCGCCCTCGGCACGGTCGTTCTGGTCCAGCCAGCGCAAGTACAGCTCCATCTGCCCCTTGTGCGCAGGGGAAAACTTCTCCAGCTTCAGCTCCACCGCCACCAAGCGGCGCAGGTGCCGGTGGTAGAACAGCAAGTCCAGATAAAAGTCGTCCGCCCCCACGCTGATGCGCTTTTGCCGCGCCACAAACGTAAAACCTGCCCCCAGCTCCAGCAAAAAGCGCTCCATCTCACGCAGGATGGCGCTCTCCAGGTCGCGCTCGCTGTAGCCGTCGGGCAGGCCCAAAAAGTCCAGCATGTAGGGGTCGCGAAACACCAGGTCGGGCGTCATCTGCCCGCCTTCGCGCAGATGGCTTAGCTCTTTGGCAATCACGCCCTCTGGCTTTTTGGCAACGGCCGAGCGCAGGTACAACTGGCTGCCAATGCGCTCGCGCAGGGTGCGCACGCTCCAGCGCTCAATGCGGCACATCTCGGCATAAAACTCGCGCTCCAGCGGCTGCTTGAGCGGCAAGATTTCAATGAAATGGCTCCAGCTCAATTCTCGCGACAGCGTCGCGACCATCTGCGCGTCTGGAAACGCCTCGGAGAACTGCACCATGCGCCGCAAACTGCGCAGCCCGAACCCTTGTCCATAGGCCTGCACCAATTGTGTCGACAGCGTCGACACAATCTGTTCACCATAGTCGGCGCGGGCCTCGCCCAACACTTCACGGCGGATGCGCTCACCCACCTGCCAATACAGCAAGGTCTGCGCACTGTTGGCCGCGCTGGCCACATGCGCGCGCGCCTGCTCAATGAGCTGACGCACATCGTTCAACAAAGCAGGGGCGGCGTCACCGGATGCATGCATGGGCTTCATCATGGCCCCGTTCAAATCACCGTCAGGCCAATATCCAGCCCCGCCAGCTCCAGTTGCAGGTTGGCCAGCTGCTCGTCCGCTTTGTCACCCACAAAGCAGGAATTGAGCAGCACCACCTGCGCCGGGCGGGCTTTCACCAACTCGTCTTTCAGCGCGTCGGTGTAGGGCTCAAAGCACAGCCACAAGTGCTTGTCGTCGGGCAGCAGCACGCGGTGCACCGTCACGCCCGCCACCTGCTTAGGTGCGCTGACTGCATGCACCCCCAGTGCGCCCAAGCCATGCTTGAGCAACAGCTCGGTCAGCATGGCGGTCTGCGCGTCGGTGGCTTGGGGCTGCCCGGCCTTTTCGGCGCTTTGGAACAAGGCCAACTGCTCGCGCAGCGCATCGGCACTGCCCACATCGCCACGCCATACCTTGAAGTTGGACGGGGCCAGCGTGAAATGGGCGCAGGCCAAATCAGCGGTTTTATCGGGGTGCTCGGCTTTGAGTTTGGCAATCACCTTGTCGATGCGGGCGCGGGTAATGTCGGCAATGGTGCGGTAGCCCGCTTTGTAGGCTTCGGTGCTTTCCTCCAGAACTTCGGGCATTTGAACGCAAATACTTTGGCGCTTGCCGCCGTCTTCGAGGTTGAGCTCAATCACTGCCTGTGTAGTAGTACCACTACCGACGAAAAAATCGAGAATGATGTCGTCATCTTTGGTAATGTAAGAAAAGAATCTCGAAAGAAACTCAACAGGCTTTGGATTATTGAAAACCTTTATGGCTTCGCTAAAAAGCTCCCGTAGATCGTAAGCACCAACACGACCATCAAAATCAATCAGACTTGACAACTTATCTTGAAATTCATGCGCGTAAACTTTTAGCTCAATGATTTTGGATTCATCATCACCAAACAAGATCTTTTTTTCGTCGAGAAGTTTTTGCATGGTCTCCTGTGGAAACCTGTATCCGAGCAATGGTTGCTTGCAAGGCTTTTTTGTAGTCGGGTGCAAAACATCATATCTATACCCCTCCCGGCCGGGGTTGTGGACACTTTGACTTCCGGTGTAGACGCCATCAACGTCAATGTATTTGTATCTATCCAACTGACCCAGAAAACTCTTGTTTTCTCTAAACCAAGTTGTGTATTCGGTCTGCAAGTCCTTCTGGTTTGAATGCTTAGCAATGAGCTCTTTTCCAACTTCAATTAATTTGCTCTTCGCGTCCGACAAGCTGCTCTTCCACTGCCCGGCCAACTGACTTTTATTCTTAGAAAAGACCAGCACATATTCATGCTCTGTCGTCACATTAGTTGGATTGTTGTCAGTAACATTCTTCCAAATAATGCACCCAACAAAATTCTCCGCCCCAAAAATCTCATCGCAAAGCAACTTCAAATTCGCCGCTTCGTTGTCATCAATCGAAATAAAAATAACCCCGTCATCGCGCAATAAATTCCGCGCCAAATACAGGCGCGGGTACATCATGCTCAGCCACGCGCTGTGGTACTGACCGCTCTCCTTGCTGTTTTTCTTCCACAGGCTTTGCTTGTTCAAATACCCTTCGGCGCTTTTCTCACCCGTGCGTTTTTGGTATTCGTCCAGCGTTTCTGAATAGTCGTCGGGGTACACAAAGCTGTCGTTGCCGGTGTTGTACGGTGGGTCGATGTAGATCATCTTCACCTTGCCGTAGTAGCTTTTTTGCAGCACGCGCAGCACTTCCAGGTTTTCACCCTCTATGAGCATGTGCTGGGCGTGGGCCGGGTTGTTGGCGTCTGGCCGCAGGGTGTGGCTGCTGGTTTTTTGTATTTCACGGCGGGCTTCGGTTTTGCCGGCCCAGTTCAGCTCGTAGTGCTCCGCTGGCGCTATGCGCTCTTCGCCCAGCAGCTCTTTGAGTTTTTCAATATTGATTTGGTTGTCGCTCAACACTTCGGGGGCAGTCTGGCGCAGCAGGGCCAGCAGGTCGGCCTGGCGCTGGGCCAGTGCGTCGGGGCTGTGACCGAGTTCGGTGAGGTGGGCGGTGTTGGTCATAGCTTCTTATGGGTGCTGGCAGGTGTATTCGGGATGTGGCGCAAGTCTGGCGTGGCTAATGGGGTGTGCGGTACATGTACGCGGCATCGACATATGGCGAAAACGTGTCGATATTTTCGGGTTTTGGCGACACGTCACACCACGCTCCAGCGCAGCACAAACAGGCTTTGGTTGCGGCTGGCGCGGTGCAGGCGCTTTTGCAGAGCGGCAATGAGCGCGTCGCGCCGGGCTTCGATTTCGTCTTCCACAGCAAATATCTCTTGCCGCTGGCGGCGCTGCTCGGATTCGGTCCTACCAATGTCTCGTTGGAGGCGCTCTGCGTCTTCCATGCTTAGGGCCATGCGGGCCTGGCGTTTCAGGCCTTTGAGCTTGAGCTTGGTGTCTTTCAGGGCCTGCTCGGCAGAGGCGATGCGGTCGTCGGCCCAGGCTTCGAGCTTGTCGCGCTCTTGCTGGAAGAACTGGTCGTTGAGCTCCAACGCGCGGCTGAGGGTGGCCTCAAGCTGGCGCTGGGCATTGGCCTGCAGCTCCATGGGTGGGCTGGCTTGCAGGTCGGTGGTGGTGGCCAGCAGGTAGAAAAGCTTTTCGCAGCTTTCCTGATCCAGCACTTCGCCGGTGTCGGTCATGCCGGTGAACACCAGGTGCTCTTCGTGCTGAAAGCTGTCCAGCTCCAGCAGGCTGAGCTGCATCCAGCCGCTTTGACCCACCAGGCGCTCCACCATGCTGATGCGGGGTTTGTGGCTGCCGTAGTGGAAGGTAAGGCTTTGCAGGGGCGCTGGCAGGTTGCGCCCGGTGTCGAGCACGTATTGGCCCAGCGGGTGGGTCAGGCGGTAGATGCGGGCGTGCTCGGGCGGGGTTTCGCCCTTGCGGATGAGCTGGTAAACCCCTGCGGGCGCTTGCACTACGGGCGGGGTTTGCAGCTCGAAGCCCAGCTTTGCGGTGTCAAACCGCGCCTGCCCTGCCAGCACGTACTGCGTGAGCCACCAGAAGAAGCGGGTCACGCGGTCGAGCTGGCTCTCGGCGCGCTCTTTCTGGCTGCGCAGAAGGTCGTGGATGTCGGCGTCAAAGTGCTCCAGCAAGAGTTTTTCCGTCTCTTGCATGCGGGCTTGGATATCAGCGTCCAGCTCGGTGCGGAGCTGCGCAAAGGCGGCGTCGATGTCGGCAGGGGTGCGGCAGCGGTCGTAAATTTCAGCAATGCGCTTTTCAAAGTCGATGCCGCCCTCAATTTGGCCGAGCACTTGGTCCGACGCGCCAAACACGCCGTCGAACAGGTGGAACTTGTCTTGCAGCAGCTCCAGCACGCGCTGATCAGCCGCATTGCGCTGGTTCAAGAAGTTGATGACCACTACATCGAACCGCTGGCCGTAGCGGTGGCAACGGCCAATGCGCTGCTCCACACGCTGGGGGTTCCAGGGCAGGTCGTAGTTGACGACGAGCGAACAGAACTGCAGGTTCACGCCCTCGGCCGCAGCTTCGGTGGCGATAAGGATTTCTGACTCTTGGCGGAAGTGGTCGATGAGCGCGGTGCGGCGGTCAATGGCGGGGGAACCGGTCACCCGGTCACTGCCAGTGTATTGGGCCAGCCAGCGCTGGTAGATGCCGGTGGATGCGGGGCCTTGGTTGCCACCGCTGAACTGGGTAACTTTGCCCGCATAGCCATGGGCCTCCAAGTAGCGGGCCAGGTAGTCTTGGGTGCGGCGGGACTCGGTAAAGATGACTGCCTTGCGGGCCGCGCCCATGGCACCCATGCGCTCAAAGCCCTGTTGCAGCGCGGACAACAGCGCGTGTGACTTTTGGTCTTCGCGGATGTTGCGGGCAAGGCGTAGGTATTCGTCCAGCTCGGCCAGCTCTTCGCGCACCAGGGCGTAGTCCACGGGCGGTGTGCCGTCGGCTTGCGAGGCAACCGGGTCATCTTCCTCCAACAAATCTTCGTCGAGGTCTTCGTTTTCAATGAGTTGTTGAATCCACTCTTCGTCGATGGTCTGTTTGTCGAGCAGGCGCTGCAGCCGGGTGCGAATGGCATCCAGCGTGGCCACTACGGCTTCGGTGGAAGAAGCCAGCAGCTTGCGCAAGATGAGGCCGACCAAGTGTTTTTGTCGGGTTGGGAAGCCGTAGCTGAAGTCGCGCTGCAGGTAGGCGGAGATCAGCTCGTAAAACCGGACTTCCTCCTCTGAGGGGGAGAACGGCGTGGTGAGTGCATGGCGCTGGGTGTACGGCACGTACTCCAGCACGTCGCGGCGCAGGGTGCGCTTGATGAAGGGCTGCAGGCGGCGGCGCAAAGACTGGATGTCGCCATCGATACTGCTGTATTGCGAGCGAAAGCTGCGCTCGTCGCCAAAGATTTCTTCGTCAATGAGCGAGGTAAGGCCGTACAACTCCATCAAGGAGTTTTGCAAAGGTGTCGCTGTCAACAGCAATTTTTTGCGGCCGCCCAATGCACGCTTGAGCGCTTGCCCGGTTTCATGGCTCTTGCGGTGGGCGTTGCGCAGTTTGTGGGCTTCGTCGATGACGACCACATCCCACGGCACGGCGGCCAACTGGGCTTCCATGCGGGCGGCGAAGTGGATGGACATGACGCTGATGACGTCGCGGTCCAACGGGTCGTAAATACCGCCTTCACGAAGCCGGTGCCAGGTGCGTGCATCCAGCACCTCTGCGGGTAGGTTGAATTTATCTGACAGCTCTTGCGCCCACTGCTTGCGCAAGGCTGCTGGGCAAATCACCAGCAGGCGGCGCCTGCGCTCGGCCCACAACTGGCACAACACCAGCGCGGCTTCAATGGTCTTGCCCAGCCCCACTTCGTCGGCCAGCACCACGCCTTTGCTCAGGGGGTTGTTGAGGGCAAAAAGGGCTGCGTCAATCTGGTGGGGGTTTAGGTCCACACTGGCATCGAAAAGCGATTGGGCCAGGCGGTCTTCTTCAGATGCAGCACGACGGCGCGTCAGCTCCCACGCAAAGTACTTGGCGTGATGCGCTGTGGTGTGCGGAACCTGGATGTCGTGTTCGCCGGAATATGTCATGCAACGTCTCTTTGGTGGTGCCCAAGCAGATCGGAGGGGTCGCCACTGCGCAGGCCGCTTTGACCTTGAAATATCCGCTCGGGTTGAGCTTATCGGCGCCTTGCACAGCGCATCGACGACCCTCAGTGAGCGGTTCAATGCGGTTCGTGCCTGATCCACCACATGGCGCGAGTGCCTGAATCTATCCGCCAAGCCGCCTTTGTAGCCGGGGGTGTTGAGTCAACCTGCGACGATACCCACTGGCACCCGCCCGCGCATCCCCCCCTCACCCGCCCGTCACGGGCGGGAAAAAAGCTACCTCAGCACCGTCGGCCAGCGCGGCGGCTTCGTCGCTCAGGTTCTGGTTCAGCGCCATGCGCACCGCACGGCCGCGGGCCAGGCTGCTGGCGTGGGCGCCGCCGCGGGCGATGAGTTCATCGCGCAGCGCGCCCAGGGTGGCAGCTGTGGTGTCCACCGACTCACTGCCGTGGCCGATGGCCTCGCGGATGGAGGCGAAGTAGCGGACGGTGATCTTCATTGCAGCAGCTCCGAAAAAGCGAGGTATTGCACGGTGTCGCCCACCGCAATGGTCTGGCCTGCGGGGTTGTCCACCAGGCCATCGCCCCAGGCCGCCGAGGTGAGCACGCCCGAGCTTTGGTTGTGGAACAGCTCCAGCCCGCCATCGGGGTGCTGGCGCACCCGCAGAAATTCACGGCGTTTATCGGCCTTGGGCCAATCAAATCGGGCGGTGGCAGCTATTTTTTTAGGAGCAATATCGCGCACGCCTTGCAGCCGCAGCACAAAGGGCCGCACCAGCACGGCAAAGGTCACGAAGCTGGACACCGGGTTGCCCGGCAGGCCCATGAAATGCGCCTTGCCCACAGTGCCGTAAGCGAAGGGTTTGCCGGGCTTCATGGCGATTTGCCACAAGTCCAGGCGGCCCAGCGATTCCACGGCGGGCTTGATGTGGTCTTCCTCGCCCACACTCACGCCACCGCTGGTCAGGATCAGGTCGTGGTCGCAACTTGCCTGGCGCAGGGCTTCGATGGTGGCCTCGCGCCGGTCGGGCACGATGCCGAAGTCCGTCACTTCGCAACCCAGGCGCAGCAGCATGGCGCGCAAGAAGAAGCGGTTGCTGTTGTAGATGGCGCCGGGGCGCATTTGCTCGGGCGGCACTTCACCGGGCATGACGAGTTCATCGCCGGTGGAGAACAAGGCCACGCGCGGGCGGCGCGCCACCTGCAGCTGGTGCATGCCAATGCTGGCGGCCAGGCCCAGTTCGGCGGGCGACAGGCGCGTGCCGGCCTGCAGCACCACCGCGCCCTGGGTGATGTCTTCGCCCGCGCGGCGAATCCACTGCCCGGCGGCCGGCACGGCATTGATGCGCACCTGGCCCAGGCCTTCAGCGGCAGCCAGGGCTTCGCAGTCTTCCTGCATCAGGATGGCGTCGGCCCCCTCGGGCACCGGCGCGCCGGTGAAGATGCGGGCGGCCGTGCCAGCAGCCAGCGGCTCGCCAGCGCTGCCCGCAGCAATGCGTTGCGACACGGGCAGCACCACGCCAACAGCGACCACATCGGCAAGGCGCACGGCGTAGCCGTCCATCGAGCTGTTGTCTTGCGGCGGCACGTGCAGGGCCGACACGCAGTCTTGCGCCAGCACACGCCCGTCGGCGTTGAAGGTGTCTACAGTCTCCACCACCGGCAGCGGCTGCGCGTGGGCCAGCAGGTCAGCCAGCGCATCATCCAGTGGCTTGAGGGGCGAGCGGGGTTTCTGGGGGGCGTTCATCGCAGAGCTTCTCCGTGCATTTCCCAGTCGTATTCAAAACGGTCGGCGTTCTGCAGCATCCAGTCGACCACTTCAGCGGGAGCGTTCACATCGAGCACCGGCCGCAAGGTGGGCTCGGGCAATTGATCAGGAGCGTCGGTGGCAATGGCCACGACAAAGCCGTCTTCCGGGTAGCGCACGGGCCGCTCAGATTTGCCGGGCTCTGGCGCGCGCCAGACTTCGATCTTGAGCAGATCGCTTTCCTTGAAGCCTTCCACCAGCACCCAGTCCACCCCTTGGTACAGCTCTGCCAGCAGATGGTGCACGCTGAGCACAGCGGGCTGTTCAAACTCGCGCACCAGCATCAGGCGCTTGTCTGACGCCGCCACCACCTCAAAGGCTCCGGCCTCGCGGTGGCGGTAGGTGTCCTTGCCGGGGTGGTCCATATCGAAGCTGTGGTGGGCATGCTTGACCACCGACACCCGCAGGCCGCGCAGGCGCAGCTCGGGAATCAATTGCTCTACCAACGTGGTTTTGCCACTGCCGGAGAACCCGGCAAAGCCTACAACCTTCATCCCATGCTCCTTGGTGGGCACCTGTCCGTGCGGGCAACCAGTGGCACCGCAACGCAAACAGACACCGCTATGCTATTTATAGCTGCTAGCGCTTATCCAGTAAGCGCCAGGGGCATTTTTGACTCATATCACTACCCACACACGCCAGCAGCCCGCTGGGGCTGAAGGCGGTGGCACTCTGAAAAACTGCCTTCAGCCCAACACGGCCGGGGCGCAGTGTCGCTCGATGTAGGCCTTGATCAGGGTGACATCAGCAGGCATCACCTGCACGCGCTTGGGCAGGGCTTCAATGCCTTCGAACTTCGCAGGCCGCTCGGGCGAATGGCCCAGGGCTTCCTCGATGGTGGCCGCGAACTTGATGGGCAGCGCCGTCTCCAGCACGATCATGGGCACGCTCGCGTCGTTGTGGTGTTCCAGCGCCACCTTCACACCGTCGGCGGTGTGGGTGTCGATGGTGACGCCGTGGCGCTGGTAGTTGTCCTTGATGGTGGCGAGGCGGTCCGCGTGGGTGCTCTTGCCGCTTTCAAAGCCGTATTTGGCGGCGGCGTCGGCAAAGCGGGGGTCCTGGCTCAGGTCGAACTGGCCCGATTGCGACAGCGCATCGCCAAACAGCGCCTTGGTCTTGGCACCGTCGCGGCCGAGCAGGTCGAACACAAAGCGCTCGAAGTTGCTGGCCTTGCTGATGTCCATGGACGGGCTCGACGTTTCGTGCGTATCCGCACTGCCGCGCACGCGGTACACACCGGTGCGGAAGAACTCGTCAAGCACGTCGTTCTCGTTCGTGGCCACCACCAGCTTGGCAATGGGCAAGCCCATCATGCGCGCCACATGGCCTGCGCAGACGTTGCCAAAGTTGCCCGAGGGCACGGTGAAGCTGACCTTCTGGTCGTTGGTCTCGGTGGCCTGGATGTAGCCCGCAAAGTAGTACACCACCTGCGCCAAGAGGCGCGCCCAATTGATGGAGTTGACGGTGCCGATCTTGTACTTGCGCTTGAACTCCAGGTCGTTGGAGACGGCCTTGACGATGTCCTGGCAATCGTCGAACACGCCTTCGATGGCGATGTTGTGGATGTTCTCGTCCTGCAGGCTGAACATTTGCGCCTGCTGGAAGGGGCTCATGCGGCCGTGCGGGCTGGTCATGAACACGCGAATGCCCTTCTTGCCGCGCATGGCGTATTCGGCCGCGCTGCCGGTGTCGCCACTGGTGGCGCCCAGGATGTTCAGCTCGGCACCACGGCGGCCCAGTTCGTATTCGAACAGGTTGCCCAAGAGCTGCATGGCCATGTCCTTGAAGGCCAGCGTGGGGCCGTTGGACAGGGCTTCGAGCCACAGGCTGTTTTCGAGGTGGCGCAGGGGCACGATCTCGCCGGTGCCAAACACCTCGGCGGTATAAGTCTTGGCGCACAGGGCTTTCAGGTCGGCCGCCGGAATGTCGTCGATGTACAGCGACAGGATCTGGAAGGCCAGCTCGGCGTAGCCCTGCTCGTGGTAAGCCTTGCGCAGGCGCGTGAGCATGGCGTCATCCACCTGCGGGTAGTGCTCTGGCAGGTACAGGCCACCATCGGGTGCCAGGCCTTCGAGCAGGATGTCGCAGAACTGTTTGCGGTCTGCGTGACCGCGCGTGCTGAGGTATTTCATGAGAGGGTCCCGTGAGGGTTCAAAAACTGATGCCGTAGGCGCGGATGTCGATGAACATGCGCGCCATGATGATGAGACCGAAGCCCCCGATGAGGATGAGCCAGTGCCACACGCGGTCCAGGCGGTTGTCGGTGCGGTCCAGCAACACAAAGTACACCCAGGCCTGCACAAAGCTCAGCAGGCCATGCCCCACCGCGTGCAGCCGGGGCATGTGCCCCATGAGCGCCGCCCCCACCAACACACCGAACCAGAAGGCCAGATGCCAGCGCGGCATATCCACATTGGACAGCTTGAGCAAAGCGACCAAGGTGAGAACTGCAACCAGGGTGGGCATGGCGGGTGCGCATGGAGATTGCCGTCAGTGCCCGCGGGTCAGCCGCTGTGCGCGGCCTTGCCACGGGGTGGGATCAGTTCAGCTCTTCCTTGCGGATGCGGGTGATGGGGGCCAGCACGGTGGGCAGCGCCTGCATCTGGGCGATGACGGCATCCATCGTGCCTTCGCGGGTGTCGTGCGTGAGGATGATCAAGTCCGTCTGGGTGGAGCCTTCGCCGCCCACTTCGTCGGCCTCGCGCTGCAGCACGGCGTCGATGCTGACACCGGCTTCAGCCAGCAGACCCGTGACCTTGGCCAGCACGCCCGCCTGATCGGCCACGCGCAGGCGCAGGTAGTAGCTGGTCACCACTTCGCTCATGGGCAGCACGGGCAGGGCGCCCATGGCATCGGTCAGCGTGTGGGGCTGGAAGGCCAGGTGCGGCACGCGGTGCTCAGGGTCGGCGGTGTGCAGGCGGGCAATGTCCACCAGGTCGGCGATCACGGCGCTGGCGGTGGGCTCAGAGCCCGCACCCTTGCCGTAGTACAGCGTGGTGCCCACGGCGTCGCCCTGCACCACCACGGCGTTCATCGCGCCTTCCACATTGGCAATCAGGCGCTTGGAAGGCACCAGGCTGGGGTGCACGCGCAGCTCAATGCCCTTTTCGGCGCGCTTGGTGATGCCCAGCAGCTTGATGCGGTAGCCCAGTTGCTCGGCGTACTTGATGTCGGCCGCACCCAGTTTGGTGATGCCTTCCACATAGGCCTTGTCGAACTGCACGGGAATGCCGAAAGCGATGGCCGACATGATGGTGGCCTTGTGCGCGGCGTCCACGCCTTCGATGTCGAAGGTCGGGTCGGCCTCGGCGTAGCCCAGGCGCTGGGCTTCCTTGAGCACCACGTCAAAGTCCAGGCCCTTGTCGCGCATCTCGGACAGGATGAAGTTGGTGGTGCCGTTGATGATGCCGGCAATCCACTGGATGCGGTTGGCCGTAAGACCTTCGCGCAGCGCCTTGATGATGGGAATGCCACCGGCCACGGCGGCCTCGAAGGCCACCATAACGCCCTTGGCAGATGCCGCCGCAAAAATCTCGGTGCCGTGCACGGCCAGCAAGGCCTTGTTGGCGGTGACCACGTGCTTGCCAGCGGCAATCGCCTCCAGCACCAGTGCCTTGGCCACGCCATAGCCACCGATCAGCTCGATCACGATGTCGATGTCAGGGTTGGCGATGACGTCGCGTGCGTCGTTGACGACCTGCACCTTCGAGCCCACCACGCTCTTGGCGCGCTCCACATCCAGATCGGCCACCATGGCGATCTCAATGCCCCGGCCAGCGCGGCGGCTGATTTCGTCCTGGTTGCGTTGCAATACGTTGAACACGCCGCTGCCGACGGTGCCGATGCCCAGCAGGCCTACTTGGATGGGTTTCATGGTCATAACTTTTTTGCTCTTAATCGGTAATTCACTCGGCGCTCTTCATCAGCGCCATGGGCAGGCGTTCCAGCGGGCCCATCTGCGGCCCATTCACATTACGCAGCAGCCAATTGGCTGCGCTTGCGGTACTGTTCCAGGAACTTGGCCACGCGGCCAATGGCCTCACGAAGATCGTCCTCATGGGGCAGGAACACGATGCGGAAGTGGTCTGGCGCGCCCCAGTTGAAGCCGGTGCCCTGCACCAGCATGACCTTGGTCTCCTGCAACAGCTCCAGGAAAAACTGTTGGTCGTCCTTGATCGGATACACCGCGGGATCGAGGCGGGGGAACATGTACAGCGCGGCGCGCGGCTTCACGCAGGTAACGCCCGGGATGGCAGTGATCAGCTCATACGCCAAATCACGCTGCTTGCGCAGGCGACCGCCCTCGCACACCAGGTCGTTGATGCTTTGATAACCGCCCAGCGCTGTCTGAATGGCCCACTGCCCTGGCACGTTGGCGCACAGGCGCATGTTCGACAGCATGTTCAGGCCGTCGATATAGTCCTTGGCAGGCTTCTTGTCGCCGGAGACGACCAGCCAGCCAGCGCGGTAGCCGCACGAGCGGTAGCTTTTTGACAAAGAATTGAACGTGAGCGTGAGCACGTCTTCACTGAGCGAGCCCAGCGCGGTGTGCTTGGCACCGTCGTACAGCACCTTGTCGTACACCTCGTCCGCAAACACCACCAGGCCATGCTCACGTGCGATGGCCAGAATGCCTCGCAGCAGTTCTTCTGAGTACAAAGCACCGGTGGGGTTGTTGGGGTTGATGACCACAATGCCCTTGGTGCGGGGCGTCACCTTGGCGCGGATGTCGTCCAGATCCGGCATCCAGCCATTGGCTTCATCGCACAAGTAGTGCACCGGGGTGCCCCCCGACAGGCTGGCGGCCGCCGTCCACAGCGGATAGTCAGGCGAAGGCAGGAGCAGTTCGTCGCCGTTGTCCAGCAAGGCGTTGGTGGCCATCACGATCAGTTCGCTGGCCCCATTGCCCAGGTAAATGTCATCCAGCGTGACGCCCTTGATGCCCTGCTTCTGGGTTTCATGCATCACGGCTTTGCGCGCGGCAAAAATCCCCTTGCTGTCCGAATAGCCCGCCGAGTTGGGCAGGTTACGGATCATGTCCTGCTGGATTTCCTCGGGGGCATCAAAACCAAAGACCGCCAAATTGCCAATATTGAGCTTGATGATCTTGTGACCGTCTTCCTCCATCTGCTTGGCCGCGTCCATGATGGGACCCCGGATGTCGTAACAAACATTGGCAAGCTTGGCGGATTTGTGAACGGTTTTCATGGCGGGCGGGAATGACGGGGACAAAGGCCAACCCAGGCACGGCGTGCCTTGGCGAAACCTATAATTTGACCACAGTTCAGAACCTACCCACTCCCCAGGTGTCCCGCCAGCCAAGGCACACGACGCACCTCGCACTCAGGCACACCATGAAATTCCAGCCCGACCGCTCCGACGCCCAAACCATCCACGGATATGGCCCAGGCTGGATTGGCGTGGATGGCGAAAAGCACACCCAGAGCCTGATCGTGGGCTCGAGCGGGCTCCTGCAGCCGTGGAACTGCTCGCGCTTTGAAGAGTTGACACCCGCTCACTTCGAGCACCTGGCCACGCTTGAGACCGAACTGATCATCTTCGGAAGCGGCAACCGCAACCGGTTTCCCAACCCCGCATGGCTGCAGCCCCTGATGGCGAGAAGGCTGGGGTTGGAAACGATGGATACCGCAGCGGCCTGTCGAACCTACAACATCCTGGCCGGCGAGGGCCGCAATGTAGTGGCGGCACTTATTCTTGAAACCGGCGCCTGAGCAGGGCGCCTGCGATCAGCCAAACCCAACACAACGAGATGACCAATATATGAAGACCTGTGCATACATACAGGTCTTGCATTTGGTCTTGTAGCATTTTCAGAGTAAAATTGCGGGTTGCGGTCGGGGGCACCACCAAAAACAATAACACACCCGCTCCCCCGGCTTATCAACGACTACATCCTGAGAGATTGAAGTGATATGGCGATCGTTGTCAACAAACCCCTCCCTGAATTTGAAGCCAACGCGACCGGCGGGATCAAAGTCTCCAACACGTCTCACACGGGCCAGATTCTGATTCTGTACTTCTATCCCAAGGACAACACGCCCGGCTGCACCACTGAAGCCATGCAGTTCCGCGACAAGTACAAAGATTTTGTCAAGGCTGGCGCTGCAGTGTTTGGCGTTTCTCGCGACAACATGAAGTCCCACGACGACTTCAAGGAAAAGCTGGAACTGCCCTTCGAGCTGATCGCAGACACCGAAGAAAAAATGTGCCACATGTTCGGCGTGGTCAAGAACAAAATCATGTACGGCAAGAAGGTCAAGGGCATTGAGCGCAGCACCTTCCTCATCGGCCCTGATGGCCTGCTGCTGCAAGAGTGGCGCGGCCTGAAAGTGCCCGGGCATGTGGACGAAGTGCTCAAGGCCGTGAAATCCATCAAGGCCCTCAAAAAAGCTGCCTGATCGACACTTGTATTGGCAACACCCTACGGAGTGCTTGCGCGCACAACGCTCCGTCACACGAGATGGGCATAATGGGTTGATGCCTTTGCACCTTGCAACGACCCATTCCCTCTTTAAAAGCCGCCTTGGCCTCCAGGCGGCTTTTTGCTTTCTGAACACTTTTGCTTGAGGCCTTCGCACACCATGCCATTGCCACCCGCCCCTGGCCGCCGCGCCGCCCGTCTCTCGCCCGAAGCCTATGAAAACAAGGTAAACCCGGCCCGAGCAAGCTCTCGCACAGTCGCTGCAGAGCCTGAAGAAGTCAATGAGACCATTGCACCGGAGGCGCCCACTGCTGCTGCACCGGTGCGCCGACGCACGCGCAACACTGCGGAGGCTGCCACCAAAACCGCAGCCCCTGCCGTGGCGACGCCCAAATCTACGGCTTCTACGCGCCAGGCTGCTGCGAAGAAAACCATCAGCAACACCCCTGCGACCGCAAGCAACGGCAGCCAGGGCAAGAGCCTGCCACGCAGCAAAAAAACGCAAGGCCCAGCCAAGCTGTTTGTGCTCGACACCAACGTCCTTCTGCACGATCCCACCAGCCTGTTCCGCTTTGAAGAGCACGACATCTTCTTGCCGATGATCGTGCTGGAAGAGCTGGATGCCCACAAGAAGGGCATGACCGAAGTGGCGCGCAACGGCCGCCAAACCAGCCGGACACTGGATGCGCTCGCAGGAGTCGCGGGTGCGGACATCGGGCGCGGGCTCAAGCTGGATTCCACAGGGCAGCGTGCTGCCGGTGGATGCCTGTACTTCCAGACCGCACCGCTGGACTACAGCCTGCCCACCAGCCTCCCAGCCGGCAAGGCCGACAACCAGATTCTGGGCGTTGTGGCGGCCTTGTCCAAAGAGCATGCACCCCGCGAAGTAGTTCTGGTTTCCAAAGACATCAACATGCGCGTCAAGGCGCGTGCGTTGGGGCTGAACGCTGAGGACTACCAGAACGACAAGACCCTGGACGATGGCGACCTGCTGTATGCGGGCGTGCTCGCACTGCCGCAGGACTTCTGGTCCAAGAGCGGCAAGAACGTCGAAAGCTGGCAAAGCGGTGCACACACGTACTACCGCATCGGTGGCCCGATCGTGCCGCAACTGATGATCAATCAGTTTGTGTACTTTGAAGCACCCGGCGCGCCCAGCCTGTTCGCCCGGGTGAGCGAGATCCGCGAAAAGACCGCTGTACTACAGACCCTCAAAGACTTCGGCTCAGCCAAGAATGCCGTGTGGGGCGTGACCACCCGCAACCGCGAGCAGAACTTTGCGATGAACCTGCTCATGGATCCTGAGATCGACTTCGTGACGCTGACCGGCACGGCCGGCACCGGCAAAACCCTGCTGGCCCTGGCCGCAGGCCTGACCCAGGTGCTGGACGACCGCCGCTACACCGAGATCATCATGACCCGCGCCACCGTAAGCGTGGGAGAGGATATCGGCTTCTTGCCAGGCACCGAAGAAGAAAAGATGGGTCCCTGGATGGGCGCTCTGGACGACAACCTGGAGTTCCTGGCCAAGGGAGACGGCGGCAATGCAGGCGAATGGGGCCGCGCCGCCACCAACGAACTGATCCGCAGCCGCATCAAGATCAAGAGCATGAACTTCATGCGCGGGCGCACGTTCCTGAACAAGTACGTGATCATCGATGAGGCACAGAACCTGACGCCCAAGCAGATGAAGACGCTCATCACCCGCGCAGGCCCTGGCACCAAGATCATCTGCATGGGCAACCTGGCGCAAATCGATACCCCGTACCTTACCGAAGGCTCGTCCGGCCTGACCTATGCGGTGGACCGCTTCAAAGGCTGGCCTCACAGCGGGCATATCACGCTCGCACGCGGCGAACGTTCGCGCTTGGCAGACTTCGCCAGCGAGGTGCTTTGACCATGGTCGGCTGGGTGACTGCACTCAAACTGGTGCCCTGGGGCGATGTCATTGAGGCCACACCCCAGATCCTGCAAGCCGCCAAAAAGCTGCTGGGCGCCACCCGCAAGGGCAAAGCAGAGGCCACAGCAGCGGGCTCTATCGCAGACGCCGGGACGGAAGCCACCTTGCCCACCGATGTGCAGCTGCAGCATTTGCGTGAACGCGTGCTGCAGCTGGAGCAGGAACAACTGGACGGGGCTGCGCTGATCCAGTCCCTCGCTCAGCAAAATGCCCAGGTGATCCAGGCGGTGGAAGACTTGCGCCAGCACAACCGCCGCTTGACCTGGGCCCTTACCATCGTGGCATGCGCCTGTGCGGGGCTGCTGGTGTGGGCGCTCAAGCAGTAAAGGTAAATGGGCTACGCGCCCAACCTCGATTCCGCTAGCTATAATTTTTATAGCTACTAGCGCTTATTCAACAAGCGCCAGCGGCGATTTTCATCAATAGTCGTCACCCGAACCCATGGCCAGATTCTCGAAGCGGGTCTGGTTCTTCTGGAAGAACAGTTTCACGGTGCCGGTAGGGCCGTTACGCTGCTTGCCGATGATGACCTCGGCCACGTTCGGCTCCTTGCTGTCCTTGTTGTAGTAGTCG
>NZ_CAXIAK010000034.1:0-36210 GCF_964021665.1 uncultured Acidovorax sp. | reverse complement strand
CCAGAACGGTGCCGTCACCCTCAATGGCCCGGCGCCCAACCTGGCCGCCAAAGACCGTGCACAGACCATCGCCAAGAGCATCAAGGGCGTCACTTCCGTGACCAATTTGCTGGTGATTTCTGGCGGTTAAAGACTGCCATGGGTCGGTGCAGGTGGCGCTAACATGCACGCATGAAAGCACCAGCCCCTGCATCCGACATCTCCACCCGCCTCATCCACCACGCCTACACGCCCCCCGCTGAGTTTGCAGCGCCCCAACCGGGCGTGTTCAAGGCCTCCACCGTCATCTTCCCCAACGTGGCCGCCATGCGCGCCCGCGATTGGAAAGACAAGACCGGCTACACCTACGGCCTGCACGGCACGCCCACCACCTTTTTGCTGGAAGAACGTTTGTGCGAGCTGGAAGGCGGCACCGAATGCGTGCTCGTGCCCAGCGGTTTGGCTGCCATTGCCACCGTGGGTTTGGCGTTGCTGAAAGCGGGCGATGAAGTTCTGATCCCCGACAACGCGTACGGCCCTGGCAAAGACTTTGCCTTGGTGGAGCTGGCACGTTATGGCATCACCCACGCATTTTTCGATGCCTTGAATCCTGACGACCTGGCCCAGCGCATCACGCCCAAAACGCGTCTGGTCTGGCTGGAAGCCCCTGGCTCGGTGACGATGGAGTTTCCTGATCTTGTTGCCCAGGTGCGCATTTGCCGCGAACGTGGGGTTCTCACCGCGCTGGACAACACCTGGGGAGCCGGGTTGGCTTTTGCCCCGTTTGATTTGCTGGGCGATGGCTCTCTGGGCGTGGATGTGTCTGCCCACGCGCTCACCAAATACCCCAGCGGCGGTGGTGACGTGCTGATGGGCAGTGTGATGACCCGGTCGAACGCTTTGCACATGAAGATCAAGCTCACGCATATGCGGCTGGGCTTGGGGGTGGGGGCGAACGACGTGGAGGCGGTTTTGCGTTCACTGCCCAGCGTGGGGCTGCGCTATGCCGCGCACGACCGCGTGGCCCGCGAATTGGCCCACTGGCTGCAAACCCAGCCCGCCATTGCGCAGGTGCTGCACCCTGCCATTGAAGGCTCGCCCGGGCATGCGCACTGGCGCGCCTTGTGCGGTGCGGCCAATGCAGGGCAGGGGGCGGCGGCCGGGTTGTTCAGCGTGATGATCGATGCACGCTACAGCCAGGCGCAGGTCGATGCGTTCTGCGATGCGCTGCGTTTGTTCAAGCTGGGTTACAGCTGGGGCGGCCCGATCAGCCTGGTGGTGCCTTACCACCTGCCCAGCATGCGCAGCGGCGCCACGCCGCACTTGAAGCCGGGCACCCTGGTGCGCTTTGCGATTGGCCTGGAAGCCGCCCCGGATTTGCGTGCCGACCTGGCCCAGGCGCTTGAGGTAATGGAGCGCACTCCAGCCTGATCACCACGGCACGGAACCCCCCAGGCATCTTGCGCAGAGATACAGGGGCGCGCGGAGGGCGGGGGGAGGGGCGGGGTGGTAGTTTCCTCAGTGGTAAAGCATGGCGGGCTGCATTACGGTGTGGTCAGCGCCCACTTGATGTGGGTTAAGTCCTCGTTTTACCTCGCAGTGCCACCCATGTCCGACACCCCCGTCCCCGAGGTTCCTCCCACCCGCGATGCTGCCCCCATCGTTCTGCAGCGCCTCACGCTGGCAGACCCCTTCCGCTGGCTGGCACAGGGCATGCAGGATTTGCGCGCTGCACCGGGTATTGCAGTGTTTTACGGCCTGTGTTTCTGGTTCATGGCGATGGTGCTGGGCTGGGTGTTCCGCACGCGGCCGGAATACACGATGTCCCTGGCCAGTGGCTGTCTGCTAGTAGGGCCCTTCCTGGCGATGGGGCTGTACGAAACCAGCCGCCGGCGCGAAGCAGGCATTGCGCCACAGCTCAGCGAGTCCCTGACTTGCTGGGACAGCCACATGGGCAGCATGGGCATGTTGGTCTTGGTGCTCATCGTGCTGGAGTTGTTGTGGGGCCGGGCGTCGCTGGTGGTGTTCGCCGTGTTCTTCAATACCGGCATGCCGTCCACCACGGGCGTATTGCAGGCGGTGTTCAACCCTGAGAACTGGAGCTTTGTCGCGGTGTACTCGGCAGTGGGCGGGGTGTTTGCGGCACTGGTGTTCTCCACCTCGGTGGTGTCCATTCCCATGATCCTTGACCGCGACACCGATGCCCTGACGGCTGGGATCACCAGCATTCGCGTGGTGCTGGAGAACCCCTTGACGATGCTGCTGTGGGGTGCCCTCATCACTTTGCTGGTGGGCGCGTCATTGTGGGCAGGCAGTGTGGCATTGGTGCTGGTGGGGCCGCTGCTGGGCCATGCCAGTTGGCATGCCTACCGCGCCGCTGTGCAGCGCGTGCCTGCCGCTGCCATGCAGCCCGAATTGGCTTGAGCCTTGGCCCCGAAAGCCAAGCTGTTACAGTGGGCCTCTACTTCAGAAAGCAAACACCTTGGCAACACCTAACTACGGATACGAAAAACGCCAGCGCGAACTCGCTAAAAAACAAAAAAAAGAAGAGAAGCTGAGAGCCAAAGCACAACGCCGGCCGGACGATCCGCAGACGGGAAACGCTGAGGGCGAGCAGGATGCAGCACCCTCCGCAGCACCCAGTGAAGGCACGAACAACTGACACTTTGGGCCCGGCGCGCAGAAGGTTTTTTCTGGTGCCCAGGCAAAGTCTCGCTCACAAGCCCCGCAACCGCTGGTTTCAGCGTTTGCAGGGCTTTTTGTTTTGGCGCGTCAGCGCAGCATTTTCTTCAGCTCTGGCCACACATTGGCCAGCATGAGCGGGTGGGCCTCGGCCTTGGGGTGAATGCGGTCGGGCTGGAACATGCCGGCGGGGTCGGCTTCATCGGCCACACCTTTGAGGAAGAACGGCACCACCGCCGCTTTCTGCGCCTTGGCCACCGTTTCAAACAGCGCGGCAAAGCGGTTGGCGTAATCGGTGCCGTAGTTGGGCGGCACCTGCATGCCCACCAGCAGCACTTTGGCGCCCGCTTTCTGGGCGGCCTGGGTCATGAAGGTCAGGTTGTCCTGGGTGTTTTGCAGCGGCAGCCCGCGCAGCGCGTCGTTGCCACCCAGTTCGATTACCACATGGCTGGGCTGGTGCTGCTGGAGCAGCGCCGCTATGCGCGAGCGGCCGCCCGAGGTGGTTTCGCCGCTCACGCTGGCGTTGACCACAGACGCGCTGATCTTGTCGGCAGCCAATTGCTTTTCCAGCAGGGCCACCCAGCCCGAGCCGCGCGGCAAACCGTACTCGGCGCTCAACGAGTCGCCCAGCACCAGAATGACCGCTGACTTGGCTGCTTTGGGGGCTGCGCGCGCTGTGGTTTGGGCCCCGATGCCAGGCGCGTAAATCCCCATGGCGGCAGCCATGGAGGCGGTGAGGATAAAGTGACGCCGATACAGATCGCGAATCAAAGTAAAGAGCCTTTCATGCCTGAATCTCCCTCGTTGCCCGTAACGCCCATTATTGCTGTCGAGCATGTGTTCAAGTCGGTGACGGACTCCACCGGGACGCTGGACATTTTGCGGGATATTGATTTCCGTCTGGCGCCAAGGGAGACGGCGGCCATTGTGGGCGCCTCGGGCTCGGGCAAGAGCACGCTGCTGTCCATCATTGCCGGCCTGGACACCCCCACACGCGGCACGGTGCGGCTGGATGGGCAAGACCTTTTCGCGCTGAGCGAGGACGACCGGGCCGCCCTGCGGGCGCAAAAGGTGGGCTTCGTCTTCCAGAGCTTTCAGCTCATGGGCAACCTCACCGCGCTCGAAAACGTGATGCTGCCCCTGGAGTTGGCCGAGCGGCGCGATGCCCGCAAGGCCGCTGCCGAGATGCTGGAGCGTGTGGGACTGGGCCAGCGCCTGGGGCATTACCCCAAGGTGCTCTCGGGCGGCGAGCAGCAGCGCGTGGCCTTGGCGCGTGCCTTTGTGGTGCAGCCCGCTTTGTTGCTGGCCGACGAGCCCACCGGCAGCCTGGACTTTGCGACGGGTGAATCCATCATGCGGCTGATGTTTGAACTCAACCGCGAATTGGGAACCACGCTGGTGCTGGTGACCCACGACCGGGCCATCGCCGCGCAGTGCGAGCGGCGCATCACCATCGACGCAGGGCGTGTGGCAGAGGGTTGATGGGTTTTTTGCCTCCGGCGCTTGCCCGCCAAGCGCAAGCAGCTATTAATTTAATAGCAACCCATTGCGCAAAGTGAAGCGCCAGCGCTTTGGCTGCGTGGCCCTGGAAGGGGGCGGCGCCAGGGCAACGATAATGCCCGCATGTCCTCCCCCAAAGTTCTCTTCGGCTTTCATGCCGTGGGCGTGCGCCTGAAGACCGCGCCCCAATCGATCATCGAGATTTATTACGAAGCCACGCGCCGCGATGCGCGCATGCGGCAGTTTCTGGACCGTGCCAAAGAGGCCGGTGCCCGCCTGATCGAAGCCGACAGCGTTCGCATCGCCAAGCTGGCGGGCAGCCACGGCCACCAGGGTGTTGCAGCGCGCGTGGAGCCTGTGGCCCAGATCACCTCGCTGGACGAGCTGCTGGAGAACCTGGAAGCCGCAGGCATTGAGCAGCCCTTGCTGCTGGTGCTGGACGGAGTGACCGACCCGCACAATCTGGGCGCGTGCCTGCGCGTGGCAGACGGTGCCGGTGCGCACGCAGTGATTGCCCCCAAAGACCATGCCGTGGGCATCAACGCCACCGTGGCCAAGGTGGCCAGCGGTGCGGCTGAAACCATGCCTTACTTCATGGTGACCAACCTGGCGCGTACCCTGAACGAACTCAAGGAACGCAACATCTGGTGCATCGGCACCAGCGATGACGCGCCCAAGACCGTCTATCAGGTGGACCTCAAAGGCCCGGTGGCATTGGTGCTGGGCGCGGAGGGTGACGGCATGCGCCAGCTCACCCGCAAAACCTGCGATGAGCTGGTCTCTATCCCGATGAAGGGCGCGGTCGAGAGCCTGAACGTTTCTGTGGCCAGCGGTGTGTGCCTGTACGAGGCACTACGCCAGCGTTCGCTGTAAACCCGCCCAAGGCTGGTAGCCCTGCTACCGGCTTGGGCCAGGGCTGGCGGCCCAGGCCGTTCAGATCCAGCCCATGCCCCCGGCCACTGCGCCGGCCCCGAGCATCCACAGCAGGTGCAGCTTGGTGCGCCACACCAGCAGGGTGGTGGCGGCCGTGATGGCCCACAGCGGCCAGTTGACCAGTTCAGCGCCATGGGCACGTGTCAGCACCCATGCCGTGGCCAGCAGCAAGCCAATGACCACCGGAGCCATGCCCTGCTTGAAGGCGCGCACGCTACGCCGGTTGCGGTTGCGGTGCCCCCAGCGGGTGGCCTGCCAGGTCAGCAGGCTGCTGGGCAACATCACACCCACCATGCACACCAGAATGCCGAGCAGGCCCAGCGCCCAGCCTGCGGCGCCAGGGCCACCGGCGTTGATGCCGATGTTCCACCCCAGCAGGGCAATGAACAGCACATTGGGGCCCGGCGCGGCCTGCGCGATGGCGATGGAGGCGTTGAACTGTGGATCGGTGAGCCAGGCATTGCGCTCCACCAGAAAACGGTGCATATCCGGCGCGGTGCTGATGGCCCCGCCCACCGCCAGCAGCGACAGCGACAGGTAGTACAGGAACAGTTGCAACCAGTCCCACGAAGAAAGGGCCACGATGGCGGGCGCAGCGGTGGTCATGGGGCGATCTTTCTCCAGGTCAGCACGCAGGCGAGCAGGCCCACGCTGGGCAAGGTCCAGAACAGGGGCCAGCGCAACACCGCCATGGCAATCACCGTGAGCGCGACCAGGCCCACGCACACCGCCAGGCCCAGCGGGTGTTTGCGCAAGGTGGACGAGAGCTTGAGGCCCATGCCAGCAATCAGCCCGGCGGCTACCGCCCCCATGCCCCGCAACGCGCCAGCCACGGCGGGCTGGGAGGCAAACTGGGCATACACCACGGCCACCGCCAGCACCAGAATGAGTGGGAAGGTCAACATGCCCGCCAGGGCCGCCACGGCGCCGCGCCAGCCAAAGTAGCGCTCGCCGATCATGATGGAGAGGTTCACCACGTTAGGGCCCGGCATGATCTGGGCCACCGCCCAGTCTTCCACGAACTCGTCGTTCGTCATCCAGCGTTTTTTCTCGACCAGTTCGCGTTGCACCACGGCCAGCACACCGCCAAAGCCTTGCAGAGCTAGCCAAGTGAAGGACCAGAACAGATCGGCGCAGTCGCGCGGTTGGGGGCGGGGTGCGGCGGAGTCGGTGCCAGCAGCGGTCACATCAAGGGCGTCGGCCATGGGGTTGGGGCAAAATTGGCCTCTGGCGCTTATCCATCAAGCGCAAGCAGCTATCAAATCAAGAGCAAATCTGCGACTCGGCTGGCCTCTCAGGGCGGCGCAGAGCCAAGCCGCGTCAAGCCTGCGATGTTAGCCCGCAAAGCAAGGCTGAGCGCTCGGTTGCCCTTCGCATTGCGGCAAGGCCGGGGCGATGAATGGCGTGCCCCGGCTGGCGGGGTTCACTTCCCCAGCTTCCCTTCCAGCACATGCCCCTGCGTGCGCCAGCCTGCCTGCGCAAGGCGTTTGACCTTGAAGATGCGCAGATCTGCCTGGGCTTCGTACTTCACCTTGAAAATCTTGAACGTAGCCTGGCTTTCGTACTGCACCAGATGCCACACGGCATCGCCCGTGGCCTGCTGTTCGTAAGGTACCTCCAGAACGGCAAGGTCCGCCTGGCTTTCATAAGGGGTTTCAAACACTTTGGCGTCGGCCTGGTTTTCGTACTTCACGACGAGGACTTGTGCCATGGGTCAGTTCCTGTGACGGGGTGAATGGGTGCCACGGTCAGCACCCGAACGATGCCCATCAGGGTACCGCGCAAGCGCTAATCCTGGTCCACCGGCTGGACAAGCGAGCCGTTTGGTTGCCCTATCGGCATGCGCACGCCGCGCTACCATTTGCCCATGCGGCCCCAGCGCATCCGCCGGGCGCCTTCCTAACGCACCACACCACAGCGACGCAACCCATGCAGACAGCAGACTACATCGTCATCGGCGCCGGTATTGCAGGCGCTTCCATTGCCTGGCAGCTTGTTCAGGACGGGCGCAGCAGCGTGCTGCTGCTGGAGCGGGAATCGCAGCCCGGCTATCACACCACCGGGCGCTCGGCTGCGCTCTACATGGCCACGTATGGCACGCCCAACATCCAAGCCCTGACGCGCGCCAGCCGTGCGTTTTACGACGCGCCGCCGCTGGAGTTTGGCGCTGACCCCATCCTCTCGCCCCGCGGCGTGATTTACGTGGCGGGGCCAGACCAGCTGGACCTTCTGAAGCAGGCCTACGACGATGCCCGTGCGGCATCCCCCAATGTGGAGTGGGTGGACAAGCCAGCGCTGCTGGCCCAGCTGCCTTGCCTGAAACCCGAGGCCGTGGCCGCTGGCATGAGCGAGCCCGAAGCGGCTGACATCGACGTGCATGCGCTGCACCAGGGCTACCTGCGCGGCCTGCGCCAGCGGGGCGGGCAGGTGCTGACCCAGGCAGAGGTGGTGGGCTTGCAAAAAGAGGGGGATGCCTGGCAAGTGGCGCTGGCCGATGGCCGGCAATTGCGCGGCACCACCATCGTCAATGCTGCAGGCGCCTGGGCGGATGTGGTGGCCGCCATGGCGGGCGTGCCGCCCATCGGGCTGGAGCCGCGCAGGCGCACCGCTTTCACGTTTGCCGTGCCTGAGGGGATGGACGCCAGCCACTGGCCTGCCGTGATTGGCATTGACGAGAGCTTTTACTTCAAACCCGATGCAGGCCAGCTGCTGGGCTCGCCTGCCAATGCCGACTCCACCCATCCACACGACGTGGTGCCCGAAGAGCTGGACGTGGCCATGGGCATCTACCACATTGAAGAATTGACCACGTTCCAAATCCGCAGCCCCTCGCACACCTGGGCAGGGCTGCGCTCGTTCGTGGCCGATGGCGACATGGTGATTGGCTGGGACAACCACGTACCCGGGTTTTTCTGGCTGGCGGGGCAGGGTGGGTACGGCATCCAGAGCGCGGCAGGAGCATCGCTGCTGGCCAAAAGACTGCTGCGGGGCGAACCGCTGGGGTCCGAGCTGGAGGCGGAAGGCGTTGAGCCACAGGGGCTTTCGCCAGCCAGGTTGCGTTAAGGGCGGTGCGGGGCGCGCCCGGCCGACCCTGTGAGCGGTTTCTTACGCGAAGGTGTTGACCTGGGTGCCCAGCGTGCCCGAAGTAGCCAGCGCGGGCTGGGGCATGGATTGCTGCATGGCGTCGATCATGGTGGCGGCGCTTGATGCCTGAACGTCCAGCGCTTTTTTCAGCACTGCCATGTTCAAGGCGTCAGAGGTCTGCGCACTGGCAAGGTTGGTGGCGGTGGCCACGATGCTGTTGGTGAGGGCGACGTCCATGAAGGGCTCCTGCTGGGTTACACAGCCTTATCGGCTTTTTTTGCCGTGCACTTGACCGGTGTTACATCTGGCGCGCTCATTCCAGTGCCGGCACACCGATGCCGCCACAGGTGGCCAGATCGGAATCCGCAGGCTGCGGCAGTTGCCGAGCGGCATCACGCAGGGCCGTGCGCAACCCTTCTTCGTAAGTGGGGTGGTAGAAAGGCATTCCCAGTAGATCTCGCACCGTGAGTTTTTGCTGAACGGCCAGCGCCAGAAGATGTGCCATGTGCTCTGCCTGCGGGGTGCACATCTCCGCGCCTTGCAGGCGGCCCGTGGCCTTGTCGGCGTAAATGCAGAGCCGCCCCGCGTTGCGCAGGGCGGTGCGCGCACGCCCCTGGTCATGAAAACTGGCGCAACCGGTGACGGTGGTGCGGGCGTCCAGGTCCGCCCACCGGCGCCCCACAGCAGCCACCTGCGGGTCTGAAAAAACAATGGCCAGCGGCGTACGGCGCCGGAACTTGCGCGGTGCACTGGCCAGCGCGTTGATGCCTGCAATGTGGCCTTCGTCGGCGCCCTCGTGCAGCAAGGGCAGGTGGCCATTGGCATCGCCCGCCATGAACACGGGCAGGTTGCCGATCTGCTGGGTTTGCGGGTCTATGGATGGCAGGCCCCGTTCATCCAGCGGCACGCCCAGGGTTTCCAGCCCCAGGTGCTCGATGTTGGGCGTGCGCCCCATGGCAGCCACCACCTGATCGACCACCACGGTTTGGTTGCCGCTGCGCACCTCGATGCCGCCTGCCACCTCCCGCAGCTCGGCGGGCGCGCCGGTGTACAGCCGCATGTCGGCTGTGAGCACCTGGGCCAGCTCGGTGTTGATGGCGGCATCGCGAATGCCCGCGAAGTGCTCGCCTGTGCTGAATGCGGACACCTGCAGCCCCAGCCGAGCCAGGGCCTGGGCCATTTCCACCCCCAGCGGGCCCATGCCAATGACGGCGATGCGTGGGCCGAGCGTGGGCTGTTCAAACAGCGTGTCGGTGGTGAGCATGCGGTCGCCAAAAGCCAGCCATGCGTCGGGCAGCAGGGGGCGCGATCCGGTGGCGATGATGATGCTGCGCGTGGCATGGGCTTTTCCGCCAATTTCCACCAGCCCGGGCCCCAGCAGCGTGGCACGGCCCGACTTTTGCGCGCTGCCCAGGTTCTGGGTGGCCTTCAAGGTTCCGGCCACCAGCTCATCGCGCAGTGCGCGCACCCGCTGCAGCACGGAGGGCAGGTCAGCCATCAGCGCCGTGGCGCCGCGCAGGCCCAGTTCATTCCAGGCATGGCGCCTGTGGAACGTGCTGGCCGCCTCGATGAGCATCTTGGAAGGCATGCAGCCCACCCGGGCGCACGTGGTGCCCCAGGGGCCGTCGTTCACGATGAGGTAGCGATCGGTGCGCTTGCGCACCTCGCGCAGGGCCGCCAGCCCTGCAGTGCCTGCGCCGATGATGATGGTGTCCAGGGGTGCCCCCATGTGCCCTTCTCCAAATTGAGGTGAGAGCAGCGAGTGTGAGCGGCCCATGGCTGGGCGCGTGTAGGCCTAAAGCCCAAATTGGGTGAGCCCTGCTAGGGTGTGACCCACCCCACGCGGCCCTGCCCGTGGTCGTTGATGCGTTGTACGAAAGCCGGTGCCTGCACTTCGGGCAAACGCAGCTGCAGGCTGACGAGCGAGCCGTGTTGCACATCGAGCAGCTGCGCTCCTGCGGCTTCCACTTCCCGGCGAATCATGCCTTCCAGTGCGTAGGGCACCTGGCATTGCAGGGTTTTCATGCGCTGCAGGGTGATCTTGGGGGCCGTGAGCAGCGCCTGTGCCACCGCATCGGTGTAGGCCCGCACCAGGCCGCCCGCGCCCAGCTTCACCCCGCCAAAGTAACGCACCACGGTGGCCAGCACGCCTTCCAAGTCCTGGTGGCGCAGCACGTCCAGCATGGGCCGCCCTGCGGTGCCGCCCGGTTCGCCGTCGTCCACTGCGGCAGATTGGCCACCCGCCAGCAACGCCCAGCAAATGTGTGCGGCGCCAGGGTGCTGCTTCCAGAGCGCATCCACCACGGCCTGGGCGCTGGCACGGTCGGCCATGGGCTGCACGCAGCCGATGAAGCGGCTTTTTTTGATGATGAGTTCGCTGTGGGCGGGTTCGGCCAGGGTGTAGGGCATGGGGGCGCAAGTGTACGGCGGCGAATCAGGGGGGGAAGTCTGCCCTGCGCAGGCATGCCTACAGCTTCAGCGCCCAGGTCTCTCCTACCAGTTGCTGTCCAAAGCCTTCGTAGGGCTCGGACTTCACCAGCACAAATCCCCGCCGTGCGTAGATGTGCCGGGCGGTGGTCAGGCAGCTGTTGGTCCAGAGCACCATTTTTTGTAGCCCTTGGCGCGGGCAAAGGCGATGCACTCGTCGGTGAGCCGCGCCCCCAGCCCCAGGCCGCGTGCCGAGGGCGCCAGGATCAACATGCGCAGCTGAGCCACCGTGCGGCTTTTGCGCACTACAAACACGGCTCCCAGGCGTTCGCCGCCTTGTTCGGCAATCCAGCAGCGTTCCCACCCGGGCTGAAACTTGCGCACAAACCGGGCAGCAATATCGGCCACCAGCGCTTCAAACTGCTCGTTCCAGCCGTACTCGCGGGCGTACACCTCACCGTGTTGCTGCACCACCCAGCCCAGGTCGCCCGGGGCCCGTGCGCGCAGGGTGATGGGGCTTTGAGGCATGGGGTGCGTCATGGCAAGAATCAAAGATGGGGCTGCCAGCAGTATAGAAACAGGCCGCCAAGCCAAGGGGCCATCGGCCCATGCAGCGACAAAAACCGACGGGCGCCGTAAAATCGCGGCCTCCCCACGATATGACGGTGGCCGCCAAGCTTCTTCGGCGGCCATTCCCCATTGCATGAACGCCCCCGTTGACGTCTCCTTTTTTGCGCGCGCCGCAAAGCCCTTGACCAGCTACCGTCCGTACTGGGCCAAGCGCTTTGGCACGGCCCCGTTCCTGCCAATGAGCCGCGCCGAGATGGAGAAACTGGGCTGGGACAGCTGCGACATCATCCTGGTCACAGGCGATGCGTATGTGGACCACCCGAGCTTCGGCATGGCTGTGATCGGCCGCACGCTCGAAGCGCAAGGCTTTCGCGTGGGCATCATTGCCCAGCCCGACTGGCAAAGCGCCGAGCCCTTCAAGGTGCTGGGCAAGCCCAACCTGTTCTGGGGAGTGACGGCGGGCAACATGGATTCGATGATCAACCGGTACACCGCCGACCGGAAGATCCGCAGCGATGACGCCTACACCCCCGGCGACGTGGGCGGCAAGCGCCCCGACCGCGCGGCCATCGTTTACAGCCAGCGCTGCCGCGAAGCATTCAAAGACGTGCCCATCATTCTGGGCGGCATCGAAGGCAGCCTGCGCCGCATTGCGCATTACGACTACTGGAGCGACAAGGTGCGCCGCTCCATCGTGGTGGACAGCAAGTGCGACCTGCTGCTGTACGGCAACGCCGAGCGGGCCCTGGTCGAAGTGGCCCACCGCATTGCTGCCCGCGAACCTGTCGAAAAGATCACCGATGTGCGCGGCACGGCCTTTGTGCGCCGGCCTGATGATGAAAGCGGCAAGGGCTGGTTTGAGATCGATTCCACCACCGTGGACGAGCCCGGCCCGGTGGAAGCACACATCAACCCCTACATGACCACCAGCGAGCAGGCCGCCGCCCAAGGCGCCAGCTGCAGCAAGGAAGAGGGCGGTGCTACTGATTCAGGAGCTGCCAGCGCTTGTGGGACGGGCGCTAGCGGCCAAAATGACCCCAATCCTGTGATCGCTTCAATCCAGTTCGTGGCCAACCCTGCGCTCAAGTCCAAGCTCAAGGTGCCCCCGCGCGAGAAGACCGTGATCCGCCTGCCCAGCTACGAGCAGGTGAAAAGCGACCCGGTGCTCTACGCCCACGCCAACCGCGTGCTGCACCTGGAGACCAACCCCGGCAACGCCCGCGCCCTGGTGCAGGCGCATGGCGAAGGCGTGACGGCGCGCGACGTGTGGATCAACCCGCCCCCCATCCCGCTGACCACGGCTGAGATGGACTACGTGTTCGACTTGCCCTACGCCCGCAGCCCGCACCCCGCTTACGCCGACGAAAACGGCAGCCACGACGGCGCGACCAAGATCCCCGCGTGGGAGATGATCCGCTTCTCGATCAACATCATGCGCGGTTGCTTTGGCGGCTGCACCTTCTGCTCCATCACCGAGCACGAAGGCCGCATCATTCAGAGCCGGTCGGAAGATTCGATCATTCAGGAGATCGAGGACATCCGCGACAAGGTCAAGGGCTTCACCGGCACCATTTCCGACCTGGGCGGCCCCACGGCCAACATGTACCGCCTGGGCTGCCGCAGCCCCGAGATCGAGGCTGCCTGCCGTAAGCCCAGTTGCGTGTACCCCGGCATCTGCCAGAACCTCACCACCGACCACGGCCCGCTGATCAAGATCTACCGCCGTGGCCGCGCGCTCAAGGGCATCAAGAAGATTTTGATCGGCTCGGGCCTGCGCTACGACCTGGCCGTGAAGTCGCCCGAATACGTGAAGGAGCTGGTGCAGCACCACGTGGGCGGCTACCTGAAGATTGCGCCCGAGCACACCGAGCAGGGGCCGCTGTCCAAGATGATGAAGCCGGGCATTGGCAGCTATGACCGCTTCAAGCAGATGTTCGAGAAGTTCAGCGAAGAGGCGGGCAAGAAGCAGTTCCTGATCCCGTACTTCATCGCTGCCCACCCAGGCACCAGCGACGAGGACATGATGCACCTCGCCATCTGGCTGAAGAAGAACGGTTTCCGTGCCGACCAGGTGCAAACCTTCTACCCCAGCCCGATGGCCACAGCCACGGCCATGTACCACTCGGGCCGCAACCCGCTGACCCGTGTGCGCCGCCAGATGCGCGACGAGGCAGAAGAAACAGTGGACATCGTGCGCGGTGAAAAGCGCCGCCGCCTGCACAAGGCGTTTTTGCGCTACCACGACCCCAACAATTGGCCGCTGCTGCGCGAAGCGCTCAAGGCCATGGGCCGGGCGGATTTGATCGGCAACGGCAAGCACCACCTGATTCCGACCTTCCAGCCATTGACGGATGGCGGCTACCAAAGTGCGCGCCGCAAAAACTCCACCCCCGTGGGGCAAAAGGCTGTAGCGGCCAAGCCGCAAGGGCAGGCCGCCAAACCGGGCCAGCCCCAAAAGGGCCGGTTGCTGACGCAGCACACAGGGCTTCCGCCCCGGGTAACGGGCAGCGGCAAGCCTTCCTTCAAGGCAGCAGCCCGCAAGCCACGTTGACAGGGCGGGTCGCGCGCGGCTCCGCTAGACCGGCCCCGCGTGTGTTCCCACCACCACCGATTGGCTCTCCTGCTCCGGCGCCTGCGGCACCAGGTCTTCAATGATGAAGGTGCGGTAGTAAAACGCCGCAGCGGCGCCTTCGGGCGCAATGGCCGCCACCACACGTTCGGGCGTGTCCTTGTCTGCCATGCAGATCAGCACACCGTGGTGGCCGTTGCTCGCCAAGTCGGCAATGCGCCGCACCATGTCGCCTTCCGCACCCACCGATGGCAGGGGAATGTCGGTGCCCCCCAAGGTGCGAACGATTTCTTGCAGGATGAATTCAGGGCTGGCGTGTGCCAGCTCGCCCTGATGGCCGGCGCTGTGCAGCGCCGCGGCCGCCTGCCGCGCGCAGTCCTCATCGGGGAACAGCGCGAACACATGGCCGGTGGGGTAGAACACGCCGGACATGTTGGTCATGCTGGAGTCGAGGATGAGTGGCTTCATGGAGCGGTTCCCGTGGTGTTGCAGACACTGCCATTGAAGCCTGCGCGGAAAAGGTGGGGTGTAGACGCCGGGGCCCTTCGGGTGTCAGCCAGCGGTTTGACTGCGAACTGCGGGGAACGCAGCACTTGGCATCTGAGCTTTACATCAAAAGCGCCTCTGGCGCCCATCCATCAAGCGCTAGCAGCTATGATTTTTGAAGTGCTTGCGTGCTCACTCTGCCCGGGCTTGCCACCCAAGTCAGCTCATCCAACCAGCCCCAGCAGCCAGGCTGCCAGGGCGCCGCAATGCGCCACCACCGTCAGGGCGTAGACCGCGCGAAACGCTGCTTTTTGAGACTTGTGCCGCAGCGTTTGCTGCGCCAGCCAGGCGGCAGGCCAGCCACCCACCAAGGCCAGCAGGTGCAAATGGCTTTCCTTGGTGCGCCACATGCCACGCTGCGCTGCGCTTTTGTCAGAGGCGTAGACCAGAAAAGTGAACAGGTTCAGCCCCAGGGCTGCACCCACCGCCCACAGGGGCAGGCGCTGTGCCCAAACGGCCCAGGCCAGCATGGCCATCCACACCACAGCCATGGCGCTGATGAGCAGCAGTTCCCCGGCAGGCAAGGACGTTACCCGCTGGGTACGCCGCCGCATCGGGGCTGCAGGCCGCGAAGCCGCGCGCGGGTGTGCCCCGGTGGTGCGCTGCGCAGCGCAAGGGCCTCGGCGTGCAGACAGCGGTGCTTCGCGCGAGCCGGCGCTACGGGCACCGGGCCGGTCGGCTGCGCGGCCTGGCCCGCTCACCGCCTGCGCACTGGGGCGCACCGCCATGGCCCGTGGCCCTTTGCCGCCCACGTGGATTTCCTCAAAAACCACCGCCATGCCCATGCGCGGTGCGGCTGGGCCTTGAAAGTCGCGCAGATGGAAGAACACATCGGCCACAGAGTCTGGGCTGCGGATGAAACCGAAGGCGCGCTCGGCATCCCAGCGGGTGATTTGCCCTGTCTTTTGCATGGGTCTGGCTCAGCCTTTCACGCCAGCGTGTGCAGAGGAATGTCCTGGGCCAGCGCCAGCGCGTCCAGCTGGGCACGGGTTTGGGTGCGGATGAAGTTCGCCACCGCTTCGTGCGTGGCAGGGGAGCGCAAGGTGGGCCCGTCGCCCACGGCAGGCAACCCAGCGGCTGCGCACAGGCGGGCGGCAAAGTGGGGTTCCAGCGCGGCCACGGCCACGCGGCCATCGGCGCAGGGGTAGATGCGGTAGCCAGCGTGGGCGCCGCCCACATCGCCATCGGGCGTGGTCAGGCCCCAGTGCCGGGGCTGGGCCAGCCAGGCGGCGGCGTCGGCCAGGGCCACTTCCAGCAGGGCGCCCTGGCCGGTTTGGGCGCGAACCAGCAGGGCTTGCAGCACGGCCTCGCTCGCCATCAGGGCGCCCCCCATGTCGGCATACAGCGTGGGGGGCATTTCCGTGCCCGTGACCAAGCCAGCGTCGGCCAGGTAGGTCAGGTCGTGCCCAGGCTCTTCGGCCCGTTCACCCGCGGCACCCACGATGCGCACCAGGGACAGGCGCGGGTAGCGGGCTTGCAAGGCATCCCACCCCAGGCCAAGTTTGGTGAGGGCCGAGGGGCGGAAGGAGGTGATCAACACATCCGTGCGCTCCAGCTCGGCGTGCAGTGCAGCCTGGCCTTCCTCGGTTTTGAGGTGGGCCTGCACCACGCGGATGCCTTGGTGCATGTCGGTGTAAGCCTGTGGGCTGTAAAGCGCCATGGGGTCTGCGCTGGTGTAGGGCGCAGGGGCCAGCGGTTCGAGCTTGGTGCAGGTGGCGCCCATGCGTGCGCAGCGCATGAGGGCGGCGGGGCCGGGCAGATTCAGCGCAAGGCTCAGAACGCTTGTGCCGTTCAGCGGCTGGGGAGCGGAAGAGGACATGGGTGGCATGAGGCGGTTGAAAGGGCGGGTAGGGTGAGTGATCGCTGGGGAGTGCGGAACTTTGCCCGCAGTTTCCTTCAAACGGTTATACATAAATTGTTACCGGTGCTGCAATTGAGCATGGACTACCGCCGTCCGCCTGCCGAGCACTACGCGCTGGGCCAGCAGCTTCAGCGCCTGCGCGAGCGGGGCGTGCTGATTGTGGGCAGCGGCAACATCGTGCACAACCTGCGCGCCACCCGCCGTGGAACCGCCGCCAACGAGGCATATGACTGGGCCACAGAGTTCGACACCGTGGTGCAAGACCAGATCAAGAAGGGCCAACTGGCGGCGCTGCCGAACTTCATGGGCCTGGGCGCGGTGGCCAGGCAAGCCCACCCCACGCACGAGCATTACTTGCCGCTGCTATATGCCGCAGGGGCCGTGCAACCCTCTGAAATGCCCCGGTTCTTCAACACGGGCTACCAGTCGGCGTCGATCTCCATGCGCTCTGTGTTGTGGGGTTAGCTATTGAATTGATAGCTGCTGGCGCTTGATGGATAAGCGTTAGAGGCACAAAAAGCAAAAAACCGCCCGAAGGCGGTTTTTTGTTGTCGTCAAGCGCAAGGAGGCAGGTTAGATGACCTTGGCAATCGCTTGGCAGACGTAGTCGATGTTCTTGCTGTTCAGGGCAGCCACGCACATGCGGCCGGTGTCGGTGCCGTACACGCCGAACTCCGTGCGCAGGCGCACCATCTGGTCCTTGGACAGACCGGAGTAGCTGAACATGCCGATCTGCGTGGTGATGAAGGACATGTCCTGCTTCACGCCAGCGGCTTTGAGTCAGTCCACCAGCTTTTGGCGCATGGCCTTGATGCGCACGCGCATCTCGCCCAGTTCCTTTTCCCACAGGGCGCGCAGCTCGGGGTTGCCCAGCACGGCAGCCACGATGGCACCGCCGTGCGTGGGTGGGTTGGAGTAGTTGGTGCGGATGGCGATCTTGAGCTGGCTCAGCACGCGGTCGGTTTCTTCCTTGCTGCTGCCGACCACGCTCAGTGCGCCCACGCGCTCGCCGTACAGGCTGAAGCTCTTGGAGAAGCTGGTGGACACAAAGATGTTCAGGCCAGCAGCCACGAACTTGGCGATCACGGCGCCGTCGTCAGCAATACCGTAGCCGAAGCCTTGGTAGGCCATGTCCAGGAAGGCGGTGAGGTTGCGTTCTTTCACCACGGCAATCACCTGGTCCCACTGGGCAGGGGTGATGTCATAGCCGGTGGGGTTGTGGCAGCAGGCGTGCAGCAGCACGATGGTGCCGGCGGCAGCGACCTTCAGCTTGGCCAGCATGCCGTCAAAGTTGATGCCGCCCAGGCCGCCGTTGGCGCTCTGGTCGAAGTAGGGGTAGGTATCAACGGTGAAACCGGCGTTGGTGAACAGCGCACGGTGGTTTTCCCAGCTGGGGTCAGAGATCAGCACGGTGGCGTTGGGGCTGATCTTCTTGAGAAAGTCGGCACCAATCTTCAGGCCGCCGGTGCCGCCAATGGCTTGCACGGTGGCCACGCGGCCGCTCTTGACGACTTCGGAATCCGCACCGAACACCAGGCCCTTCACGGCTGCGTCATAGGCAGCGATACCGTCGATGGGCAGGTAGCCACGGGCGGTGGGCTTTTCCATCATGGTCTTTTCAGCGGCTTGCACGCACTGCAGCAGGGGCAGCTTGCCGTTGTCGTCGAAATACACACCCACGCCCAGGTTGACCTTGTTGGGGTTGGTGTCGGCGTTGAATTGTTCGTTCAGACCCAGGATGGGGTCGCGGGGGGCCATTTCGACGGCGGTGAACAGAGACATGAAAATCCTTGAAAGGTTGTCAGTAGCGAAGAATCCGGGCGTGGTGTACTGTGCCGGGTTCCGCCGATTTTAACGGGCGGCCTGCTCCATCTGTTGACCACGCCCCATGCCAGATATCACCGAAGTCATTCCCGAAAAGCAAGACGGCGAGTTCGTCCGCTTCCCAGACTCGCCGTTTGAGTTGTTTCAGCCGTACCCCCCCGCTGGCGACCAGCCTGAGGCCATCAACAAGCTGGTGGAGGGGCTGCGGGATGGGGAAGCCTTCCAGACGCTGCTGGGCGTGACCGGCTCGGGCAAGACCTTCACCATGGCCAATGTCATCGCCCGCATGGGCCGCCCGGCCATCGTTTTTGCGCCCAACAAGACCTTGGCGGCACAGCTGTACAGCGAGTTTCGAGAGTTCTTCCCCAAGAACGCGGTGGAGTATTTCGTCAGCTACTACGACTACTACCAGCCCGAAGCCTATGTGCCGCAGCGCGACCTGTTCATTGAGAAGGACAGCGCGATCAATGAGCACATCGAGCAGATGCGCCTGAGTTGCACCAAGAGCCTGATGGAACGGCGCGACGTGGTGATCGTGGCCACCGTGTCGGCCATCTACGGTATTGGCGAGCCCGAGAGCTATCACCGCATGGTGATGACGCTGCGCGTGGGGGACAAACTGGGCCAGCGCGACGTGATTGCGCAGCTCATCCGCATGCAGTACCAGCGCAATGAAGCCGATTTTTCGCGTGGCAAGTTCCGGGTGCGCGGCGACACGATCGACGTGTTCCCGGCAGAACACTCCGAGCTGGCCATCCGCATCGAGCTGTTTGATGATGAGATCGAGAGCCTTCAGCTGTTCGACCCGCTCACGGGGCGCGTCAAGCAGAAGATTCCGCGCTTTACCGTGTACCCCAGCAGCCACTACGTCACCCCGCGTGACAAGGTGCTGGCGGCGGTGGAAACCATCAAGCTGGAGTTGGCCGAGCGCCTGCAGCAACTGGTGGCCGACGGCAAATTGGTGGAAGCCCAGCGGCTGGAGCAACGCACCCGGTTTGACCTGGAAATGCTCAGCGAAGTAGGGCACTGCAAGGGCATTGAAAACTACACGCGCCACCTGTCTGGTGCAGCGCCGGGAGACCCGCCCAGCACGCTGACCGACTACATGCCCAAGGACTCCATCATGTTCCTGGACGAGAGCCACCAGATGATTGGGCAGCTTTCGGCCATGTACAACGGCGACCGCGCGCGCAAGACCACATTGGTGGAATATGGCTTTCGCCTGCCTTCGGCGCTGGACAACCGGCCGCTCAAGTTCGAGGAATTTGAGCAGCGCATGCGGCAAGCGATTTTCGTAACGGCCACTCCAGCCGACTACGAGAAAACCCACTCTGGCCAGATCGTGGATCAAGTGGTTCGTCCTACGGGGCTGGTGGACCCGGTGGTGGAGGTGCGGCCCGCCACCCACCAGGTGGACGACGTGCTGCAGGAAATCCGCATCCGCGTGGAAAAGCACGAGCGCGTGCTGATCACCACACTGACCAAGCGCATGGCCGAGCAGCTCACCGATTACCTCACCGACAACGGCGTGAAGGTGCGTTACCTGCACAGTGATGTGGACACCGTGGAGCGGGTGGAAATCATCCGCGACCTGCGGCTGGGCGCGTTCGATGTGCTGGTGGGTATCAACCTGCTGCGCGAGGGGCTGGATATTCCCGAGGTGTCGCTGGTTGCGATTCTGGACGCGGACAAGGAAGGTTTTTTGCGCGCCGAGCGCAGCCTGATTCAGACCATTGGCCGCGCGGCGCGCAACCTGAATGGCCGGGCCATTTTGTATGCCGACCGCATCACCGACTCCATGAAAAAGGCCATGGACGAAACCGAGCGGCGGCGCACCAAGCAGATCGCCCACAACGAAGCCCATGGCATTACGCCGCGCGGCATTGTCAAGCGGGTAAGAGACCTGATTGACGGCGTTTACAGCGAAAAAGCGGGCAAAGACGCGGAGCGCCTGGAACAAGAGGCCATGCAAAGGGCTCAGGTGGAAGAGATGTCCGAGAAGGACATTTCGCGCGAAATCAAGCGCCTGGAGAAGCTGATGCTGGAACACGCTCGCAACCTCGAATTCGAGCAGGCAGCGCGCGTACGCGATCAACTGACCAAACTCAAGGACCGCGCCTTTGGTGCGCCCGGAAGCGATTCGATCACGGCCTGATCCGCTTTGCCGACGTCAATACGGATCAGGGGGAATTGTGACCCGTTGGTTTTTTAACCTGAGCAATTCGATAGGGATTTGTGATATACTCTTACAAAATACTCAACAACAAAGCCCAACGATGAAGGGCTCCGTGACAGGCAAAGCTGAGCGGAGTAAGGGGCGGAGACGGTGCCCGTGCTGACCATTTGCAGCGCAGGCAGTTTCTTTAACGAACGAGCCTCAGCACAAGGAGCTTTCCATGCGTCTCACCACCAAAGGCCGTTTCGCGGTCACCGCGATGATCGATTTGGCACTGCGCCAAAACAATGGTCCCGTCACGCTGGCGGCCATTAGCCAGCGCCAGCAAATCTCCCTGTCTTATCTTGAGCAGCTGTTCGGCAAACTTCGCCGTCATGAACTGGTCGAGTCCACCCGTGGCCCCGGCGGCGGCTACACGCTGGCCCGCAAGGCTGGTGAGATCACCGTGGCCGACATCATTGTGTCTGTGGATGAGCCCATCGACGCCACACAGTGCGGCGGCAAAGAGAACTGCCTGGGTGAAGCAGGCCGTTGCATGACACACGAGCTGTGGGCTTCGCTGAATCAGCGCATGGTGGAGTTTCTGGACTCTGTCACGCTACAAAAGCTGGTGGACGAGCAGCTTGCCAAGGGCGTGCAAATTGAAGACAAGCCCATCGTGCGCCGCGCTATTTCCACCACGCCTGTGGTCAAGCCGATCCGCGTGAATGCCCCGAACTCCGTGTTCGCGCTGGGCAACGCTTTCGCCAAATCCTGACAGCCTATCGAGGCGCTTGGCCTTAAAGGCCGGCAGCGCCCTGTACGTTTACCTGTTTTTGACAACCGTTTTTGCTGCCAGCCAGAAACGCAACTGAGCCAGCCATCAACATGACCCCACACTTTCCTATCTATCTCGACTACGGCGCCACCACCCCCGTGGACCCTCGCGTGGTGGACGCGATGATCCCCTGGTTGCGCGAGCACTTTGGCAACCCCGCTTCCCGCAGCCACGCCTGGGGCTGGGAAGCGGAAGAGGCCGTGGAGAAGGCGCGGGCCCAAGTGGCCGACCTGATCGGTGCGGACCCCCGTGAAATCGTGTGGACCAGTGGCGCTACTGAATCGATCAATCTGGCCCTGAAGGGCGCTGCCCAGTTCTACAAAGGCAAGGGCAAGCACCTGATCACGCTCAAGACAGAACACAAGGCTGTTCTGGACACCATGCGTGAACTGGAACGCCAAGGTTTTGAAGTGACTTACCTGGATGTGCAGGAAGATGGCCTGGTGAGCATGGACGCCCTGAAGGCTGCCATCCGCCCTGACACCATCCTGATCAGCATCCTCTTCGTGAACAACGAAATCGGTGTGATCCAGGACATTCCTGCGATCGGCGCCCTCTGCCGCGAAAAGGGCATCTTGCTGCATGTGGATGCAGCGCAGGCCACAGGCCGCGTCGAGATCGACATGAACGTGCTGCCCATCGACCTGATGAGCATGACCGCCCACAAGACCTACGGCCCCAAGGGCGTGGGCGCCCTCTACGTGCGCCGCAAGCCTCGCGTGCGTCTGGAAGCCCAGATGCATGGTGGTGGTCACGAGCGCGGCATGCGCTCGGGCACCTTGCCTACGCACCAGATCGTGGGTATGGGTGAAGCCTTCCGCATCGCCAAGGAAGAAATGGCCGAGAGCAATGCCAAGGCCCGCGCCTTGCAGCAGCGTCTGCTCGACGGTCTGAAGGACATCGAGCAAGTGTTCATCAACGGCAGCATGGAGCGCCGTGTGCCGCAGAACCTGAACATGAGCTTCAACTTCGTCGAAGGCGAATCGTTGATCATGGGCATCAAGGGCTTGGCTGTGTCTTCAGGCTCGGCCTGTACCTCGGCAAGCCTGGAGCCCAGCTATGTGTTGCGCGCCCTGGGCCGCAGCGACGAGCTGGCACACAGCAGCCTGCGCATGACCATCGGCCGTTTTACGACCGAAGAAGAAATTGATTACGCGATCTCCACCATCCGTGAAAACGTAGCCCGTCTGCGTGAACTCAGCCCCTTGTGGGAGATGTACAAGGATGGCGTCGATCTCAGCACCATCCAGTGGGCTGCGCACTGATCGCGCCCCGAAACGACCTAAGAGGACTTGCCATGGCTTATTCTGAAAAAGTGGTTGACCATTACGAGAACCCCCGTAACGTGGGTTCTTTCGACAAGGGTGATGAGTCGGTGGGCACCGGCATGGTGGGTGCGCCTGCCTGCGGTGACGTGATGAAGCTGCAGATCAAGGTGAACCCCCAGACGGGCGTGATTGAAGACGCGCGCTTCAAGACCTACGGCTGCGGCTCTGCCATTGCTTCTTCGTCGCTGGTGACGGAGTGGGTGAAGGGCAAGACCCTGGACGAAGCAGCGGCCCTGAAGAACAGCGTGATCGCTGAAGAGTTGGCGCTGCCGCCCGTGAAGATCCACTGCTCCATCCTCGCGGAAGATGCCATCAAGGCAGCCGTGAACGATTACAAAGCCAAGCACGCTACCCCTGCAGCCTGAAGCAATGGCCATTACCCTCACAGAAGCGGCGGCACGCCATGTCAGCAGGTACCTTGCCCGCCGCGGCAAGGGCCTGGGTGTGCGCCTAGGAGTCAAGACCACTGGCTGCTCGGGCTTGGCCTACAAGCTGGAGTACGTGGACGAATCGGAGCCTGAGGACGTGGTCTTTGAGAACCACGGCGTCAAGGTGTTGATCGACCCCAAGAGCTTGGCCTACATCGACGGGACAGAGTTGGATTTTGTGCGTGAAGGCCTCAACGAAGGCTTCAAGTTCAACAACCCCAACGAGCGCGACCGCTGCGGCTGTGGAGAGAGCTTCCGCGTTTGACACACAGGCCTTCCGGCTTGGCTGTCCCCCATGAAACCGCCAGCGCACTGCGTGTTGGCGGTTTTTTCTTGAGCACGACTGATCTTTCTGCGAGCACTGCAGCATGAACCTGCAATCCAATGACTTTGAACTCTTTGGTGTACCTGAGCGCTTTGCTCAAGACCGGGCGACCCTGGATGCCCGCTGGAAAGAACTCCAGAAAGAAGCCCACCCCGACAAATTTGCGGCGCAAGGTGTCGCAGCCCAGCGGGTGGCGATGCAGTGGTCAGTGCGCATCAACGAGGCGTACCAGCGCTTGAAAGATCCGCTGCGGCGCGCAGCCTACCTGTGCGAGCTCCATGGGGCGTCTATCCAGGCCCACGACAACACCGCCATGCCCCCTGCGTTTCTGATGCAGCAAATGGAATGGCGCGAAGCCCTGGAAGATGCCTCAACCTCGGCTGCTGTGGATGCCCTGGAAGATGAAGTCATGCAGGCACGCAAAGCAGGTTTGGCGCGGTGTGAAGCGCTGATCGACCAACAAGGCGATTACCCGGCGGCCGCGCAGCAAGTGAGAGCCCTCATGTTCATTGCGCGATTTGCCGACGACATCGATCGCCGACGCGAGCAACTGGGACAATAGCAGCTGTTACCTTATCGACCTTTGGCCAACGCGCCAGGGTCACTCACGTAGAACACAAGAATTCCATGGCGCTTTTGCAGATCTCCGAGCCCGGACAGTCCCCCGACCCCCATCAGCGCCGCATTGCGGTGGGTATTGATCTGGGAACCACGCACTCCCTGGTGGCAGCCGTTCGCAACGGCGTGGCTGAATGCCTGCCCGACAGCGAAGGACGCGTGCTACTCCCCTCCGTAGTGCGTTATCTGGGGCAAGGTGGGCGCCAGATTGGCTACCAGGCTGTTGCCGCCCAGGCCAGTGATGCGGGCAACACGATTGCGTCGGTCAAGCGCTTCATGGGCCGCGGTTTGCAAGATGTGGCACAAGCTGGACAATTGCCCTACGAATTTGTGCAGCCAGCAGAAGGCGGCATGGTCAGCATTTCCACGGCCGACGGCGTAAAAACCCCCGTAGAGGTCAGCGCCGAGATCCTGGCAACGCTGCGCTACCGGGCCGAAGACACCTTCAACGATGATTTGTACGGCGCTGTCATCACGGTGCCTGCTTACTTCGACGATGCCCAGCGCCAGGCGACCAAGGATGCAGCCAAGCTGGCAGGCATCAATCTGCTGCGCCTTATCAACGAACCCACTGCCGCTGCCATTGCCTACGGGCTGGACAATGCCAGCGAGGGTGTGTACGCGGTGTATGACCTGGGCGGCGGTACCTTCGATATTTCGATCCTGCGCCTGACGCAGGGTGTGTTCGAGGTGATTGCCACGGGTGGCGATTCTGCCTTGGGGGGCGACGACTATGACGCAGCGTTGGCCGACTGGGTGGTGGCCCAAACTGGCTGCACGGTCCAGAGCCCTGCAGACAAAGCAGCCATTCGGCTGGCAGCGCGCGCTTGCAAGGAAGCCTTGACTGCTACAGAAAAAGTAGCGTTTAGCGCTGATCTGTCGGGCGGTAACGTGCAATTTGATGTGAATCGCGCAGATTTCGATGCGGCCACTGCAGCTCTTACCGCGCGCTCCATGGCAGCCGTGCGCAGAGCACTGCGTGACGCCCAGCTTGAACGTGAAGAAGTGAAGGGCGTGGTGATGGTGGGCGGCTCGACCCGCATGCCTCAGGTGCAACGTGCTGTGGCCGAATTTTTCGGCCGCGAGCCACTGACCAACCTGAACCCTGACGAGGTCGTGGCGCTCGGCGCAGCCATCCAGGCCAACCAGCTCGCAGGAAACAACACCGCAGGCGACTTGCTGTTGCTGGACGTGATCCCGCTGTCGCTGGGCATTGAAACCATGGGTGGCCTGGTGGAACGGATCGTGGCACGCAATGAAACCATCCCCACGGCCAAGGCACAGGACTTCACCACCTACAAAGATGGGCAAACCGCCCTTGCCATCCATGTGGTGCAAGGTGAGCGCGATCTGGTGCAAGACTGCCGTAGCCTGGCACGCTTCGAACTGCGGGGCATTCCGCCCATGGCTGCCGGTGCCGCCCGCATTCGGGTGACGTTCACGGTGGATGCGGATGGCCTTTTGTCCGTCAGTGCGAAAGAGCAGGGCAGTGGTGTGGAAGCGCGCATTGATGTGAAGCCCTCGTATGGCCTGTCGGATGAGCAAATCGCGCGCATGCTGCAAGACGGCTTTGCCACCGCTGCGCAAGACATGCGCGCCCGCGCCGTGGTGGAAGCCCGGGTAGACGCGGACCGCATGCTGATGGCCACCCAAAGTGCACTGGATGCCGATGGCGATCTGCTCACAGCGCAGGAGCGTGCTGGCATCGACGCGCTGATGCAGGCCCTGCGCGATCAGCTCCAAGCGGAGGATGCAGCAGTCATCGAAGCGGCGACCGAAGCGTTGGCCAAAGGCACCGAGCCTTTTGCTGCACAACGGATGAACCGTGGCATTCAGCAGGCACTGGCCGGCAAGAATGTCCAATCCCTCTAATTTCAAGCACTGAACCAGACGTCATGCCCGTCATCAAAATTCTTCCCCATCCAGAATACTGCCCAGCAGGTACCGAAATCACGGCCCCCGCAGGTACATCCATTTGCGAGGCTTTGCTGGACAACCAGATCAACATTGAGCACGCCTGCGATATGAGTTGCGCCTGCACCACCTGCCATGTGATCGTGCGCGAGGGGCTGGCTTCTTTGAACGCAGCGGAAGAAGAGGAAGAAGACCTGCTGGATCGCGCGTGGGGTCTGGAGCCGCAGTCGCGCCTGTCGTGCCAGGCCATCCTGGCCCAGAAAGACCTGGTCATCGAGATTCCCAAGTACACGATCAACCACGCCAAGGAAAACCACTGATGTCCCGCCAGATTGTTCTGGACACGGAAACCACCGGCCTTTCGGCCGAGGGTGGTGACCGCATCATCGAATTGGGATGCGTGGAGCTGCTCAACCGCAAGCTCACGGGCAACAACCTGCACCTGTACTTCAACCCAGGGCGCGACAGCCATGAAGATGCGCTCAAGGTTCACGGCATCAGCAACGAGTTCCTGAAGGACAAGCCGAAGTTCGCCGATGTGGCCCCCCAAATCTTGGACTATTTGCAGGGCGCCGAGATCATCATCCACAACGCGGCGTTCGACGTGGGCTTCCTCAACAAGGAACTGGAGTTGACCGGGCGGGCGCCCTTCAGCACCTATGTGGCCAGCATCACGGACACCCTGGCCATGGCCAAGGAGATGTATCCGGGCAAGCGCAACTCCCTGGATGCACTGTGTGACCGCCTTGGCGTCGACAACTCGGGCCGCACGCTGCACGGAGCCTTGCTGGACGCAGAACTGTTGGCCGACGTCTACATCAACCTGACCCGCGGCCAGGATGCGTTGCTCATCGTGGACGACGCGCAGGAAGGCGCGGAGGGCGGAGCCTCGGCACAAGTCGACCTGAGCCGTTTCACGCTGCAGGTCATCACGGCCAATGAGCAGGAATTGGCCGCGCATGAAGACGTCATGACGCAGATCGATAAATCCAGCGGTGGCAAAACAATTTGGCGAAAATTGTCGGCGACCGTTTAATTTGTGCCATAATCTAAGGCTTGACGCAAACGGGTGATTAGCTCAGCGGTAGAGCACTGCCTTCACACGGCAGGGGTCACATGTTCGATCCATGTATCACCCACCATTTGCAGTTTTGATTGATGTGTTGCCCAAATCTTGGGGCAGCGCAACGGGTGATTAGCTCAGCGGTAGAGCACTGCCTTCACACGGCAGGGGTCACATGTTCGATCCATGTATCACCCACCAAATTCAAAAGCGCCTTGCAGCATTGCAAGGCGCTTTTTTCTTTGTGTCTTCACAGAGACACGTTGGCGTGCTCGGGACAGGGGCAGGTTGCAGGCACAATGATCAAGCGCCTGTCTCAACAAATGTTCGCTTTCGTTTTGCACCAGATGCACGCCTGCTCAGAAGGGCTACTGGGTGCCAATCGCGGCGGAGCCACCACATGATCAGCTTTCATAACCCACTACATCACCTGCACGCTCCGGCACACGAGTTTTTTCGTGGCAATCGCGTGGACTGCTTTGAGAAACCCGCGCGCGCCGATTACGTGGAGCAGGCACTGCGCCAGGCGGGCTACAAGCTGCTGGCCCCCGACACAGATGCCACAGGAGCGCTAAAAAAGGTACATAGTCAGCGCTACCTCGACTTTTTGGCATCCGCCTGGGTGCAGTGGGTGGCGCTGGACCCGGTCAACGCCACCACGCAACCATTCCCATCGGTCTGGCCCGTGCGCACATTGCGCAGTGATGTGGAACCCACCAACTTCATTGCCAAGCTGGGCCTCTACTCGATGGACAACGGAACGCCCTTGGCCCAAGGTACCTGGGAAGCAGCCAAAGCGGGCGCAGATGCCGCAGCCAGTGCCGCCATGCGCATAGCCGCAGGCGCGCCCGCAGCATTTTGCTGCACCCGACCACCGGGCCACCATGCCGGCCCTGATTTCATGGGCGGCTACTGCTTTCTGAACAACGCAGCGGTGGCCGTCCAGACTTTGTTAGACCAAGGAGCCAAACGGGTGGTTGTGCTCGACGTGGACTACCACCACGGTAACGGCACGCAGAGCATCTTCTACCAGCGCGCAGATGTGCTTTTCATCAGCATCCATGGCGACCCGCTGACCGAATACCCTTTTTATCTGGGGCATGCGGACGAACAGGGCGAGGGCGCCGGGTTGGGTTTCAACCTGAACCTGCCGCTGCCCGCAGGCAGCTCCGTCGCGAAGTGGTTTGCGGCCCTAGATGCGGCCTGCATTCGCATTTCTCAATATGCTCCCGATGCCTTGGTGGTGTCGTTGGGGCTGGACACCTATGTGGGTGATCCCATCTCGCAATTTGCGCTGACCACGGAAGACTTCTCAACCCTGGGCCGCAGATTGGCAGGCCTGGGCCTGCCGACAGCCCTGGTGCTGGAAGGCGGGTATGCAGCCACCGAGCTGGGTGCCAACGCCCTCCAGGTTATTCACGGCTTTGAAGCGGGTCGGTGAGACCGCAGCCACAAACAGCAGAACCCACAGAAAAGGTGAGGAACGATGGATCAAGTGGAATGTGTGGTGGTCGGGGCGGGTGTAGTGGGTTTGGCTATCGCGCGAAAACTTGCTTTGCAAGGGCTCGAAGTGATGGTGCTGGAAGCTGCAGATGCCATCGGCACAGGTACCAGTTCCCGCAACAGCGAAGTCATCCATGCGGGCCTTTATTACCCCACCGGCTCGCTCAAGGCGCGCTTGTGCGTTGCAGGCCGTCAGCAGCTTTATGCCTATGCCCAGGAGCGTGGCGTGGAGCACCGGCGGTGCGGCAAGTTGCTGGTGGCTACTTCAGATGAGCAGCGCGAAGGCCTCCGAAGCATTTACGACCGTGCGCTCAGCAATGGTGTCACGGACTTGCAATGGCTGGATCGAGCCCAGGCGCAGGTCATGGAACCCGCGCTGGAATGCGTCGCTGCCTTGTTTTCGCCCAGCACCGGCATCATCGACAGCCACGGGCTGATGTTGTCGCTGCAGGGGGACCTGGAGAACGCGGGGGGGCTTGTTGCATTGAATTCGGCCTTGGCGCACGCCAGTATTGCGCAAGGCGCTATTGATTTAGTAGCGATTGATGGTACCCGTTTGAGAACCCGCTTGCTCATCAATGCGGCGGGGCTGCACGCCCCTCAACTTGCGCGGCAATTTGCCGGCTTGGATCCGGTTCATGTGCCCGAGCCACGGTTTGCCAAAGGCAACTACTTCACCCTCTCTGGCAAGGCCCCCTTCAGCCATTTGGTTTACCCTGTGCCCGAGGCGGCGGGCTTGGGCGTGCATCTGACGCTGGACTTGGGCGGGCAGGCCAAATTTGGGCCAGATGTGCAGTGGGTGGACTCCGCAGATGACCTGGTAGTCGATCCTCGCCGGGGCGATGCGTTTTACGCCGAAGTGCGCAAATATTGGCCTGCGCTGCCCGACGGTGCATTGGTCCCCGGCTATGCGGGCATCAGGCCCAAAATTCATGGCCCCGGAGAGCCTGCGCCTGATTTCTGTATCCAGGGCCCTCAAGACCATGGCATCGCGGGCCTGGTGAACCTCTTCGGCATCGAATCCCCTGGCTTGACCAGTTCACTGGCAATTGCTGACCATGTTGCAGAGTTACTCGGCCAGGGTGGGTGATCAACTCCCTGCAAAGTTTGTAACCCTACGCGACGATGTCCTACAGGCTGGCAGGGTGTAGCGGCGCTAAGATGCTTTCACACGGACACTTCCAATGGTTACCTCATTGATGTCAGCATCCAATGCGGACACCGTTGGTGCTTTGCAGGTTTAGGTCTCAACTTGTCTTTTTAAAAAGGAAATGCCATGAACACATCTGAACACTTCACCACTCAAGGCGAACTGGAGAAACTGGTGTCTGACTTGCGCGGCTTGCTGGCCAACAAAGACCTGGACGTCGTTCCCGAGATCAAGCTGCTGCGTCAACGCCTGGACGACGGCATCCACTCCGCCCGTGAATCCGCCATTCGTGCAGCGCAAGACGCCGCTCGCCAAGCCAAGGACGCAGCGATTGCTGCCGACCGCTACGCCCATGACGAACCTTGGCGCGTGGCCGGTGCCGCCTTGGCCGTTGGCGCCCTCGTGGGCTTTTTGCTGGCCCGCCGTTAAAGCGCGGTGGCTTCCACTCCTCCGATCTACAGCATGCTATGAATTGGCTGGCTTTGTTAGGGCTGGATGTGATCGTCGCCCGTTGGCGTGTGGCGGCGATCGAAGGCGCCATCGCGGTGGAAGACCGCATGGAGCTGGCCAAGCTGGAGTGGCAAGACCAGAAACGCTACATCCGGCGCGTATTGGCGCTGGCCATGGCGGTGGCTGGATTGACCGTGGTGAGCATGGTGATGGTCTCCATGGCCGTGCTCGTCCAGTTTTGGGACACCCCGTACCGCAGCGTTGCGGGCTGGGTGGTGGCCGGGGTTTGGTTGGCCGCTTGGCTTGGCCTGCTCGTCGCGCTACTGCGCAGCGTACAGCGGGCGGAAGACGGATTTCCTTTAACGCGCCGCGAGCTTGCGCAGGACTGGCGTGACATCAAGGATATGCTATGAGTGACCCAACCCCTTCTATGCATCCAGAGGAGCCTCAGGGGCCTGCCACGCCTGCACAGCAAAAGATTCTCCATCGGATCGCTGCGCAGCGGGAACGAATTCAGGCCCGCCGCAAGGCCTATGCGCAAGCCAACAGCGGTGCGGAGGTCGGTGCTGCTGGAATTGGCGACGATTCACTCGTACTGCGCTGCGTGGCATTTGCCAAGCAGCATCCAGCGGCAGTGGTCGCTTTGGCAGGCGCTGCAATGGCACTTGGCCCCAGCCGCCTCGTGCGCTGGGCCAGCGTCGCGCTGCCTTGGATATTGCGCTTTCGCCGCTGATCACGCCAGAACAGGGCGCCCGCTGCAAGTGAGGCCAGGCCAGTGTTGCGGCCAGCAATTCGCATGCAGCCGGGTCTTTCCACAGACCCACCACTGCACTGCTAACTTCAGCGTTTAATCCGTGAAGCCTTGATGGCCTTGGCGGCCTGCTCTACCAGTGCAGGGCCTTCATAAATCAGCCCGGTGTAGATCTGCACCACGTCGGCACCCGCCTCGATTTTGCTAACGGCATCTTTGGCACTCATGATGCCGCCGACACCCACAATCGGAAAGTCACGGCCCAGCGCTGCTCTGAGCTGACGAATCACACGGTTGCTGGCCTCCAGCACCGGCGCTCCGCTGAGACCACCCGTTTCTGCGGAGTGGGGCATGCCTTGCACGGCATCGCGCGCGATGGTGGTGTTGGTGGCGATCACTCCGTCCATGCCATGGCGTTGCAGGGTGCTGGCAATCACCCCGACCTGTACCTCGTCCAGATCGGGAGCAATCTTCACAAAAATAGGGACCCTGCGTTTGGTGCGTCCAGCGCTACCTGCGTGTGGCAACTCCTGGTTCGCCAGCCACTCACGCCGCTCGGCAATGGCTCCCAACAAAGCATCCAGTGCTTCGTCGCTTTGCAGAGCCCGCAGGTTTTGCGTGTTGGGCGAGCTGATATTGACGGTCACGTAATCGGCATGCGGGTATACGCCATCCAGGCACGCAAGATAGTCGCTGGTGGCATTTTCGATGGGCGTGCTGGCGTTTTTGCCAATGTTCAGCCCCAGCAACATGGGTGTTGCGCAATGCTGCTTGCGGAACTGAGCCCGCTGCACGTTGTGGATGAATGCATCAAGGCCCTCATTGTTGAACCCCAGGCGGTTGATCAGTGCACGGGCCTCGGGCAGTCTGAACATGCGCGGCTTGGGGTTGCCTGGCTGGGGCTTGGGGGTGACGGTACCCACCTCGACAAAGCCAAAGCCCATGGCGCCCAAGGCGTCGATGCACCTGGCATTTTTATCCAGCCCGGCAGCCATTCCCACCCGATTCGGAAAACGCAAACCGGCCAGTTCCACAGGGTCGTCCACACGCGTTTGGCACCAGGCCCACTGCAACGGGGTTCGTTGCCCCTTGGCCAGCATGTCCATGGTCAGGTCATGCGCGGCCTCCGGGTCCATGCCAAACAGAAAGGAGCGGGTGAGGGAGTAGGGGATGAGAGACATGGAACGATAATTGAAGAATTACCTTCGATTTTCTCCCATGACGACACCTTCCTCACTCACCCAAGACGAACTCAAGACCCTGGTAGGCCAAGCCGCGTTGCAATACGTGGTGCCCGGCGACATCGTGGGCGTGGGCACGGGCTCCACCGTCAACAAGTTCATTGATGCTTTAGCCAGCATCAAGTCGACCATCAAGGGGGCTGTCTCCAGCTCCGTGGCCAGCACCGAGCGTCTTCAGGCTCTGGGTATTCCGGTGTTTGATGCGAACGAAGTGCAGTCTCTGTCGGTGTACATCGACGGTGCGGACGAAATCGACGGCGACGGCAACATGATCAAGGGCGGTGGTGCCGCCTTGACCCGTGAAAAAATCGTGGCTGCCCTGGCGCAGCGGTTTGTTTGTATCGCAGACGAATCCAAGCGCGTGGAAGTACTGGGCAAGTTTCCGTTGCCAGTGGAAGTCATCCCCATGGCCACACAGCACATTGCCCGCCGCTTTGAAGCCCTGGGCGGAGTGGCCAAGGTGCGGCTGAAAGATGGCAAGCCCCTCGTGACCGACAACGGCCAGCACATCCTGGATGTCACGGGCCTCTCCATTCAAAACCCGCTGGAATTTGAATCGCAAGTGAACCAGTGGCCTGGCGTGGTGACTGTGGGCGTTTTTGCCCACCAGAAGGCGGCCGTGTGCTTGCTGGGCACGGCCCAAGGCGTGGAAACCTTGACTTATTGATCTGCGCCGATCAACAGTCAGCTGCAAAAAAAGGGGCGCCCGAAAGCACCCCTTTTTTGTTTACAACCTGAGTGTTATCAGAACTTGATTCCCGCAGGGTTGTTCGGGTTGGGGGCATTCGGATCGGGTGCGGCCACAGGGGGGCGGGCCAATCGACGCACAGTTTCGGTCGCAGCAGGAGCCGTATCAGCCGCTGCCGCAGCAGGCGCTGGCTTGGGTGGTGTCAGCGGAGTTGCTGCAGGACGGCGGTAGTTGCTGGGCAACTGCGAAGTCTTTGGGTAACCCGCTGCGTCAAGGTAGGAGTTCCATTCCGAATCCGAATAGCCCGAAAGCTGCTGCCCGCCAATGGTGGCGAAAGGCAAGCTCGAATCGCTGCCCAGCTTTGTCAGGGCTTGCAGGTCTTCCGACGTGTTGATCGTGCGTTCAGAGAAAGGCACACCCCGGGCTTCCAGCATGCGCCGTGCCGTATCGCAGGGTGCGCAGTTCTGGCCGGTGTACAAAGTGACCGGAAAACGCGCTGCCACTTTGCCCAGTTCAAAAGGCAGACCTGCGCCCGCAGCAGAGGAGCTACCGGGCGTACCTGCTGTCGTTTGCGCCGGACTGGCGGCCGTATCGGGGGCCCGGTCAGAGAACGTCACCTTCCCGTCAGGGCCAACGATGCGGTAGACGGTTTGCGCATGGGCCCCCATCGACAGCAATGCAAGCATCAGGGACAAAGACAAAACTTTGGGCAGCATATGGTTTCTCCTCAAGAAGGGCTGTATCCCAGGAATGGGGGCTTACTGGCTCATTCCCTGGTGGCGCAGCAGCGCGTCCAGTTGCGGCTCACGCCCACGGAATGCCTTGAATGACTCCATGGCCGGGCGGCTACCGCCGGCTTCCAGAATTGCCTTGCGATAGCGGCGACCTGTTTCAATGCTGGGCTGGCCGTCAGCCCCCACCGTTTCTTCAAAGGCTGCGTAGGCATCGGCACTCAAGACCTCGGCCCACTTGTAGCTGTAATAGCCCGCCGCGTAGCCGCCCGCAAAAATATGGCTGAAGGTGTGGGGTGTGCGGCTGAAGGCCGGGGGCTGCAAGACGGCCACTTCATCGCGCACCTTGGCCAGCAAAGGCATCACGTCATTGGCTGGGTCGTGCTCGGTGTGCAGAAGCATGTCAAACAGGGCAAATTCAATCTGGCGCAGTGTCTGCATGCCTGCCTGGAAATTCTTGGCGGCAATCATCTTGTCAAACAACGCGCGGGGCAACGACTCTCCGGTCTCGACGTGAGCCGTCATGTGCTTGAGCACATCCCACTCCCAGCAGAAGTTCTCCATGAACTGGCTGGGCAGCTCCACTGCATCCCATTCCACACCGCCAATGCCCGACACGTCGCGCTCGTTGACCTGCGTGAGCATGTGGTGCAGGCCGTGGCCAAACTCATGGAACAGGGTGATGACGTCGTCGTGCGTCAGCAGCGCAGGTTTGCCATCCACGCCATCGGCAAAGTTGCAGACCAGATGGGCTACGGGGGTTTGCAGCTTGCCGGTATCCGGGCGCAACCAGCGGGTGCGCACGTCATCCATCCAGGCGCCGCCGCGCTTGCCGGTACGGGCGGGCTGGTCCAGGTAGAACTGGCCTACCAGTTCACCGTTACGTTCAATGCGGTAAAACTCCACCGAGGGATGCCACACGGGTGCGCTGTCACGGCGAATTGCTACCTCGAACAACGTTTCGATGATCTTGAACAGCCCCGCCAGCACTTTGGGGGCTGTGAAGTACTGCTTGACCTCTTGCTCGCTGAAGGCGTAGCGTGCTTCCTTGAGCTTTTCAGCAATGTAGGGCCAATCCCAGGCTTCAGGCGCTGCAAGACCGAGCTCCGCGCGGGCAAATTCGCGCATGTCAGCCACGTCTTTTTCAGCGTAAGGGCGAGCACGGTGGGCCAAGTCACGCAAGAAGTGAATGACTTCGGCGGGCGACTTCGCCATCTTCGGCACCACAGACACCTCGCCAAAATTGGCGTAGCCCAGCAGCTGCGCTTCTTCCTTGCGCAGTGCCAGGATTTCGTTGATCAGCGCGGTGTTGTCAAACTTGCGGGCATCGCCCTCGGCTTGTTCGGAAGCGCGTGTCACGAAAGCGCGGTACAGCTTTTCACGCAGATCCGCACGTTGGGCGAATTGCATGACCGGCAGGTAGCAAGGCATCTTCAGCGTGAGCTTGTAGCCATCCTTGCCCTCGGCCTTGGCAGCGGCCAGCGCTGCCTGCTGCACATCGGCCGGTACGCCTTCCAGTTCTTCGGCAGTGGCGTAGTAGGCAAAGGCATCCGTCGCATCCAGGGCGTTTTCGCTGAACTTCTGGCTCAACTCTGCCTGGCGCTCCTGGATTTGCGCGAAGCGCTCTTTGGCGGGGCCAGTCAGTTCAGCGCCGCTCAACACAAAATTGCGAATGGCGTTGTGGTGAGCACGCTGCTGCTCGGCGTTGAGCGTGGCGGGGTCAATGGCCTTGTACTTGGCGTACAGGCGCTCATCCGCACCCAGGCGTGTCCAAAACTCGGTGACCTGTGGCAGTGCCGCGTTGTAGGCCGCACGCAGCTCCGGCGTATCGGCCACGCTGTTGAGGTGGCTCACGCTGCCCCAGGCAATGCCCAATTGCTCGGTGGCAACATCCAGCACCTTGGCAATGGCGTTCCATTCGGCCGGAAAGTCCGGCGCGGTCACGGTTTCAAGCGCTGCGTTCGCTTTTTCCAGCAGCGCATCGACGGCGGGGCCGACGTCGGCAGGCTGGATGCGATCAAACGCGGGCAGGGCGGAGAAGTCGAGAAGGGCGTTGCTCATGCGGATGTAGATAGCGGCGCAGCGCGCAGGTTCAAGTTGCAATACAGCCGAAAAGGCTTTCTGCCCGAATTAACCGGCAGCGCGCTCTGCGGCTTCCATGGTGTTGACCAGCAGCATGGTGATGGTCATGGGGCCCACACCACCGGGCACAGGGGTGATGTGGCCGGCCACGGCCTTCACGCCTTCAAAGTCCACATCACCGCAGAGCTTGCCTTCGTCGTTGCGGTTCATGCCCACGTCCAGCACCACGGCGCCGGGCTTGACCATGTCGGCAGTCAGCACGTTGCGCTTGCCCACGGCGACGACGATCACATCAGCCTGCAGGGTCTGGGCCTTGAGGTCAGCCGTGCGCGAGTGGCAAATGGTGACGGTGGCGTCTTTTTGCAGCAGCATCAAGGCCATGGGCTTGCCCACGATATTGCTGCGGCCAATCACCACCGCGTGCTTGCCCTTGAGGTCGTAGCCAATGCTCTCCAGCATCTTCATGCAGCCGTAGGGCGTGCAGGGCCAGAAGCCAGGCATGCCGGTCATCAGTGCGCCTGCGCTGGCAATGTGGAACCCGTCCACGTCCTTGGCGGGGGAGATGGCTTCGATCACCTTTTGTGCATCAATGTGGGCAGGCAACGGCAATTGCACCAGGATGCCGTGGATGCTGGGGTCGTTGTTCAACGCCTCTACACGCGCCAGCAGCTCTGCCTCGGTCATGCTGGCATCGTGCTTTTCCAGCACAGAGTACAAACCACTGTCTTCGCAGGCCTTGACCTTGTTGCGCACGTACACCTGGCTGGCCGGGTTGTCGCCGACCAGGATCACTGCCAAACCGGGGGTCACGCCCCTGGCTTTGAGGGCAGCGGCACGTTCGGCCACTTGGGTGCGCAGTTGGCGGGAGAGGGCGTTGCCGTCGATGAGTTGAGCAGTCATTCTGTTTTACAAATAAAAACAGGCTCTTCTAGCGAATAGTAGTGATGGAAATCGCCGCACGTCTGTAAAC
>NZ_CAXIAK010000033.1:0-36289 GCF_964021665.1 uncultured Acidovorax sp. | reverse complement strand
TGGCGCGGGCAGCTAGCTCTATTATTTGATGATTACTTTTGAGACACCACACTAGAAGAGCCCAAAATCATTCAAAGTCTGGAGGCGTGGGGTCAGGCAAACCCAGCGCCTGGTTCACCCGCCGCGCCTGCCTTGCCAGGCGCACGGATTGGGGTTGTGCGTTACACAGCGGCTGCAGCAGGTTCTGCACGGCGGCCCACTGGCCGTTGCGCTGCAGCGCGTCCAGCCAGATCTGGTGGAACAGGTCGCGCTGCGCATGGCTGCCGCCAATCTCCACCAGCCGGGGCAGGGCCACGCCCAGTTTCTCTACCGCTGTCGCCCAGTCGCCCTGCGCATGGGCCAGCAGGCCGTGGGCGGTGGGCACACATACTTGCTGCCACACAGTGCGTTCGTGCGCCTCGGTGCGGGTGGCGGCGTGGGTGGTGATGTTGTGAAGCAGCGCGCTTGCTGCCTCTGTGCGGCCTGCGCGGGCCAGGCCGTAGAGGTATTGCAGGTCTAAAAAGGGCAGCACATGGTCTGCCAGGCGCAGGGCCAGGTGATCGGCTACGTTGGCCCAGCGAGGCCCCACATCCACGCCAGCCAGTTCCAGCCGCGCTAGCAGGGACACGGCATTGATCTGGTCTTGCGTGTATTCCTTGACCACGCCCCACACCTGTTGGTCGTACAGCGCCAGCACCTCGGCGTGGCGGTCCTGCTCCAGCAAAAACAGCGCCTGGTGCCACCAGTTGTGCGTGACCATGAAGGAGTTCAGGCCCGTCCAGGTGTCGCTCACGCTGGCCATGAAGTCGATGCCTTCCGCAATGCGGCCCTGGGTCAGCATGACATGGGCCAGTGCGTGGTGTGCCCAGGGCTCTTTGCGGCACAGGTGGATGGCGTGGCGGGCGGCGGCTTCAGCTTCTTTGAGCCGGTGGCATTGCTCCCAGCCAAAGGCCAGCATGCCGTGCAGGTAGGGCACATCGGCGGCGGCGTGCTGCGCTTGCAGGGCCAGCCACAGCATGGCGGGCGAGTCGCCGCGATTGAAGCAGTGGTACTGCCCCAGCTTGAGTGAGGCCAGGTCGCGCGGGTGCCGTCGGGCCTGTTCTTCGTGCAGGGCGATAGCGCGGGGCAGGTCGCCATCGACCCACGCGGCCACCGCAGCCACCAAGCGCTGCTCGCGTTCGCTGGCCTGGTGCGCGTGGGCCAGGGCTTGTTGGATGAAGGGCCGGGCGTTGCGGGGTGCGTCGGCCGATTCGGCAAACATGTGCAGCGCCGCACAATAGGCCTGCACCAACGGGCTGGTATCGGCTTGTGCTTGCAGCACATTCACGGCCCGGGCTTCGCAGGCGATGAAGCCCTCCACAAAGTCGTTGAGGGCCGCAAGGCTGCGTTCATCCCGCAGCGTGACGGGGTTGCCCAGGCTGTCGGTGAGGGGTGCGGTCATGCTGCAACCGGTGGGGCTTTGGCGCCTTAGTGGCTCTGGATGAGCGCCAAGTAGGCCTTGCGGGTGGGTTCGGACACCGAGTTGACCAGCTGTTCGTGGGGCGTCTGGTGGCGGGCCATCATGCGGGCGGAGGCGATGGTCTTGGACTTGCAGTACCAGTGGCAGGTGTGCTGCATCAGGAACAGCTCGGCCGTCATCATGTAGGCCCGGTCTTTGGCGCTGAGGTGGCCGGTGTTCTGCATCACATGGGTGATGCCTTTGGCATGGATGGCCAGCGCCTTGCGCATGTCAAACGTGGCGGCAGGAAACAGTTTGTCGGCAAAGGGCAGGGCGATGGGCAGGCGGCTCACGCGTGCGTCTTCGTCGCTCACCTTGGCAAAGTCGGCGGCAAAGCGGTTGAATTGCTCGCTGAGCTGCTGCTCGGTGGTGCTCAGCAGGGCCCATACCTGGTCGCGCCGCTCCGGGGTGTTTTCGCCCAGCGCGCGCAGGTAGCCCTCGGTCAGCGCCTCCATCAGTTTTTCGATTTGGTATTGGCTCAGGTGCATTCCCAGAATCGCGATGCGCTTGCGTTGCTCTTTGGCGTTGAGCATGTAGGTGCCAGAGGCGATGAGGATCGCCATGAGAAGAAGGTCCATGGGGTGGCTGGGTGGGTGCGTGAAAGGGGGAGACGAGTCGCCCAGTTATGCCGGGCTGCTGGCCCAAAGATAGCGGATATTGCCACCGAGTCAACGCAAGCCGTTTCAAAGAAGCCCCTGCGCGTTGAGTCGGGCTCTGCGCGGCCGGATTTTTGCAGCGCAACGCCTACAAATGCACATCTGCTTGCACAAGTTTGCAGGGGCAGAGGTGTGGGAATGGGAGGCGCTGGTATTCTCCCGCGCACCATCCGAGGGGGTGGGGTTAACTACATCAAGCAATCCAATGAATAAGAAAACAGCTTTGGGCGCCGCTGTGGCGCTGGCAGTGGTGGCCTATGGGGGAGCCACCTGGTACCTGGGACAACGGGCACAGGCCAGTTACCAGGAAGCCCTGGAGGAAGTGCGCAAGGTGCTGGGCGCCGAGACCGTGGTGTCTCAGGACTATCAAAAGGGATTTTTCACATCGCAGGCCAAGGTGGTTTTGCAGTGGACGCCGCCTGCCTCGGCCGAAGCCAGCGAGCCCGCACCCCAGCCTTTGCGCGTGGTGGTAAACAGCGCCGTGCGCCACGGCCCCCTGGCGGGTGGCACGTTGGCCGCCGCCGTGGTGGAGTCGCGCTTTGCGCTGGAAGGCCTGGACGCCAAGGCGGGCACCCTGCTGGCCAAGGCGCAGGCCCCCACGCTGACCACCGTGCACGGCCTCACGGGCAGCCACCACATGAAGCTGATCGTGCCTGCGGGCGAGCTGGGTGACGAAGAAGTGACGATGCGCTGGCAGGAGATGAAGACAGAGTTCTCCGTCAGCGGTGACCGCACGCAGGTCAAAGGCAACTTCCAGTGGCCTGAGCTGGCCTTCTCGGGCGTGAAGAAGGCGTCGGATGAGGAAGATGCACAGGACGAAGCGCCCAGCCGCTTCGCCATGTCGTTCAAGGGCATGAACGGCGATTTCGAGAGCCAGATCATCGACGACCTGTGGATGATGGCGCCCGGCAAGGGGGCTATCCGTTTTGCGCAGATTGACGCCAGCAACACCCCCCAGGGCGGCACGGCCAGCACCCTGCTGGCCCTCAAGGATTTGCTGGGCACCACCACCATCGAGCGCAATGGCAAGTTGTTGAGCATGGCGTCCTCGCTCAAGGGCAAGGGCCTGGTGGGGCCGGTGGATTTTGAATCGATCGGCTTTGAAGAAAAGTTCCAGCGCATTGATGCCGACGTGGTCAAGACCCTGCAGGTGGCGATGGTGGAGAGCTACCGCAAAGACGGCCTCAAGGCCATGGCGAGCGAAGAAGACAGCGGCAAGTTGTTCGGCCTGCTGGCAGACAACGCCCAGCGCCTGGCGGCTGCGCTGCCCGCGTATTCCATGAAGTTTGTGGCCACGCTGGGCGGGCAGCAGGGCGAGGTGTCCTACGGCGGCGAAATCACCCGTGCTCCTTCCGCAGAAGAAGTGACCCAGGCCGGCTGGGGACCGGTGCTGCTCAAGAACGCGACCTTCCATGCCGACGTGCGCCTGCCCAAGGCCTGGCTGCCCCAGTTGGCCAAGGCCGCAGGCCAGGAGGAGTTCAAGAGCGAAGACGTGGACGGCATGATCGGCATGGCCCAGGCGGCAGGCTATGTGCGCCAGGAGGGCGACAACCTGACCAGCTCACTGAAGATGGAAGGCGGCCAGGCCAAGCTCAACGGCCGGGTGATGGACTTGCCCAACTTCATGCGTTGACCTGACGTGATGAGCCCGCGCGAGAGGCCCTGAAAACACCCCTCGCCTCACGCAAAAAAGCCTCGGTGGCCATGCAGGTTGCCGGGGCTTTTTGCTGCCTTGCGCAAAGAGGTTTTCAGCCCTGGGGCGGCTGCGGCCAGGGGCGTTGCGGGCCGCGGATCTGCTCGAAGGCGTGCGCCACCTGCAGCACGCCCAGGTCGTCAAAGCGCGCGCCGGCAATCTGCAGCCCGATGGGCAGGCCGCTGGCGGTGTAGCCGCAGTTGACCGAAGCGGCAGGTTGCTCAGACATGTTGAACGGGACCGTGAAGCCAATGTGCTCCAGCGGGCGCAGCGGGTCGTTGGTGGGGGAGGGCAGCTCGGCCGCGAATGCGGGCATGGGGGCCACGGGCGAGAGCACGTAATCAAACCCGCTGCATGCCTTGACGGTGGCCACGCGCGTGGTGTGGAACTGCTGGCTGGCCTGGAAGACCTGGGGGCCGGTCATGCCCGCAGCACTCTCGGCCCAGGCGCGGATGTAGGGCAGCACCTTGGCACGCTGCGTTTCGGGCAGGGCTTGCAGGTCGGTGTACGAGCGCATGCGCCAGAAGTGGTCCATGCCGTCGAGCATGGCCTGGGTCATGAAGGGCTGCATCAGGCTCACCTGGGCACCGGCCTGCTCGAACAGGCGGGCGGCATGTTCCACAGCGGCGCGCACTTCAGCCTCTACTGGCAGGCCGCAGCCAGCGTCCAGCAGTAGGCCCAGGCGCAGGCCGCGCAGGCGTTGCACGCCTTGGTCATATTCGCCCCAGGCAATGGGCTGGTAGGGCAGGCTCATGCTGTCGCGCACGTCGGGCTGGCTCAGCACCTGCATCATCAGCGCGGCGTCTTGCACGGTGCGTGTCATGGGGCCTGCCGCACGGCCGGTGTAGGGTGGGTCGATAGGAATGCGACCCAGGCTGGGCTTGAGGCTGAAGATGCCGCACCAGCTGGCGGGCAGGCGCAGCGATCCGCCAATGTCGGTGCCGATGTGCAGGGGGCCGTAGCCCGCAGCCGCAGCGGCGCCACCGCCTGCGCTGGAGCCACCGGGGCCCTTGCTCACATCCCACGGGTTGCGCGACAGGGGGTGAAAGCTCGACAAGCCCGAAGACAGCATGCCGTAGTCGGGCATGGTGGTCTTGGCCACCATCACGGCCCCTGCCTCGCGCAGGCGGGCGGCGGGTGGCGCATCGGCGGCTGCAGGCACCAGCGGCACGGCGGCGGTGCCCAGCGGCGTGGGGTCGCCCTGGGTGGCGATGTTTTCCTTGATGGTGACGGGCACCCCGTCGAGCAGCCCCTGGGGCTCGCCGCGCAGCCAGCGGGCTTCGCTGGCCCGGGCCTGTGCCAGCGCGTGCTCAGGCCGCAGCAGGTAGGTGGCGCGGATGTGGGGCTCCCAGCGCGCCATGTGCGCCAGCACAGCCTGCGTGACCTCCACGGGGGACAGCGTGCGCTGGCGGTAGGCGGCCAGCAGGTCTTGGGCGGGCAGGTCGTGCAGTGCGGTCATGGCGGGGTCTTACAAGTAAAAATGGCTGTTAGCGCTTATCCAGAAAGCGCTAGTAGCTATCTATTTGGGAGCTAATGGCTCCGTGCATTTCAGGTATCCAACGCGCTGGCACTGCTCGTAGCCTTGGATACTGGCGCGGCCCAGTCGCAGGCAGCCGAGCAAGGGCCTACGCCGGCCGCACCGCCCCGCAGCGATGGCTGCGTCCCCCTGCCCGCATGGCGCAGCCATGCGAGAGCGGGGGGAAGGCGCGAAGCGACTCAGGGGGGTGCTCGATCTCAACTCCAGGAGAGGGCCGAGAGGTCGTTCACGAACACGGGCATGTCCTTCCACAACCCCTTGAGGTTCTTGTTCGCCACGGTGATCCACTGCGGCTGGTACAGGAAGGCGTGCACGGCGTCGTCGGCCAGCAGTTTCTGCGCATCGCCCAGCAGGCGGGCGCGGTCTTGGGGGCGCGCGGCGTTCTTGATCTGGTTGAACAGGTCGTTGAACTTGGCCGACTGGTAGCCCCAGTAATAGTCGGGCTTGGCAAAGTTGGCCAGATCAAACGGCTCGACGTGCGAGATCAGCGTGAGGTCGTAGTTCTTGTTGCCATACGTGCCGCTGAGCCACTGCGCCCATTCCACGTTCTGCGTCTTGGCCACGATACCCACCTTGGCCAATTGCGCCACGATGACTTCTCCACCCTGGCGCGCGTACGGCGTGGGCGGCAGGGTCAGCGTCAGCTCCAGCGGGGTCTTGATGCCCGCTTCGGCCAACAGCTTCTTGGATTTTTCAATGTCGAACGGATTGACGCCCGTGGTGTCCACGTAGCCAAACGCACCCGGCACGTAGTGGCTGCCGATGGGGGCGCCGTAGCCGTCGCCTGCGCCCTCGATCACGGCCTTGCGGTCGATGGCGGCTGCGATGGCGCGGCGCACGCGCACATCGTCCAGTGGCTTGCGCGCGTTGTTGATGGCCAGGATGGTCTTGGCGCGCGAGCCGCTGACCAGCACCTGAAAGCGCGGGTTGGTCTTGAACTGCGGCACGCTACGCGGCGTGACGCGGGGGAACAGGTCCACATCGCCCGCCAGCAGGGCGGCGACTTGCGCAGCAGGGTCGGAGATGAAGCGGAAGGTGGCGCGGCGCAGCTTGATGGTGCTTGCCGCCCGGAAACCATCCCAAGCCGTCAGCACCACCGAGGAACCCTTGTTCCACGCGCCCAGCTGGTAAGGCCCTGTGCCCACGGGCTTGGTGGCATTGGTATCGGCGCTCTTGGGCTCCACGATGATGGCCGTGGCCTGGCCCAGGGCGAACAGCAGGTCGGGGTCGATGTCTTTGTTCAGCACCACCAGGGTGTGTTCGTCCACCATTTGCGTGGTCAGGTTGGCAAAGGTGCGCTTGTCTTTGTTGGTGCTTTTCTCGCCGCCAGCACGGTCGTAGGAGAACTTGACCGCAGCGGCGTTGAAGGGCTCGCCGTTCTGGAACTTGACGCCCTTGCGCAGCTTGAAGGTGTAGGTCTTTAGGTCGGGCGAGACTTCCCAGCTCTCGGCCAGCAGGGGCGAGACCGAGCCGTCGGGGTTGATCTTGGTGAGCGTTTCAAAAATGTTGTACTGAACGATCTCGGCAATGGCCGATGCCGCACCTGCCGTGGGGTCCAGGCCTGGGGGCTCCAGGGTCATGGCCAGCACCACCGCATCCTTGCGGTTTTGCGCCAGGGCACCGACGGGCGCAGCCAGAGGAATGGCAGCCAGCGCGCCAGTGGCAAGAACGGATCGGCGATTCAGCATGTTCAACGACTCCTGACAAAGAGCAGACTTGGAATTCAGTCAACACCTGCGCGCCTCTGGGCAGAAGGCTGCAGGCAATGTGCGAAAGCGCTTTGTACACCATTGGTTGCGCGCAGCGCGCGGTATCGCATGGCGTACTGACTGCTACGCGACTTCAGCGGCCGCCTTGGCAAGCCCTACGGGTTGCCCGATGCCATCGCGGCTGCAGCCATGCGCCGCGCACGGGCCCGCCCTGGCTGCACATGGGGCACCGCAGCCACCAGGGCCTGGGTGTAGGGGTGCTGCGCGTGGAGGAACAGATCGGACGGTGCCCCGCGCTCCACGATTTGCCCTTGGTACAGCACCACGACCTCGTCGCACAGGTGGTGCACCACGGCCAAGTCGTGGCTGATGAGCAGGAAGCTCACGCCAAATTTCTGCTGCAGGTCTTGCAGCAGGTCGAGCACCTGGGCTTGCACCGACACGTCCAGCGCGCTCACGGGTTCATCGGCCACGATGAGCCGGGGCCGGGTGATCAGGGCGCGGGCGATGGCAATGCGCTGGCGCTGGCCGCCCGAAAATTCGTGCGGGTATTTGTCCAGGTCTTGGGGGCGCAGGCCCACCTGGGCGAGCACTTCAGCGGCTTGCTCGCGCTGCTGTGCCCGCGTGGTGTGGCCCTGGGCTTGCAGCGGTTCACTCACGATCCGCGCCACGGTCTGGCGTGGGTCCAGCGATCCGTACGGGTCCTGGAACACCATCTGAAAGTCGCGCCGGGCTTCGCGCAGCGCGGCCGCTGGCAACTGGTGCAGATCGCGCCCCAGCAGGCGCACGCTGCCGGAGGTGGGCGCGTCCAGCGCCATCACGGTGCGCGCCAGGGTGGATTTGCCAGAGCCCGATTCACCCACCACGCCCAGGCTGCGCCCACCATGTAGCGTGAAGCTTACGCCCTTGAGTGTCTGCACTTTGGCGGGCGGGCGCAGCAGGTGCTCGCGGGGCAACGTGTATTCGCGAACCAGGTCGGTCACTTCCAGCAGCGGGGCTGTAGGCGCTTGCGAGGCTGGGGTGTGCGGGAGCGAAGTCATGAACGGGAATGCACGGGCAGTGCGCTCTCTACAACGTGGGCAGGGGTTGCGGCGGGCACCATGGCTTCGGGGCGCAGGCAGCGCACCAGGTGGTCGCCATCAGCATCCTGGGCGACCAGCGTGGCTTCAGGCCGGGTGTGGTGGCAGGCCTGTGCGGTGAAGGCGCACCGCCCGGCAAATGGGCAGCCAGCGGGCAGGTCCACCAGCTCGGGCACCGTGCCTGCAATGGTCGATAGCCGCACGGGCTGCGCCGTTCGGGGTGCCAGCTGCGGCCGCGCCGCCAGCAAACCCCTGGTGTAGGGGTGGGCCATGGCGGCAAAGACCGATGCGGTGGACCCGCTTTCGACCACGCTGCCGCCGTACATCACCAGCATGCGGTCCACGTTTTGGGAGATCACCCCCAGGTCGTGCGAGATGAGGATGAGCGCCATGTTGCGCTCGGCCACCAGGTCGCTAATGAGGTCGAGGATCTGCTGCTGGATGGTCACATCCAGCGCCGTGGTGGGTTCGTCAGCAATCAACAGGTCGGGGCCGCAGGCCAGCGCCATGGCAATGGTGATGCGCTGGCGCTGCCCGCCAGAGAACTGGTGGGGGTAGGCATCAAAGCGCTGCGCTGCCTGGGGAATGCCCACGCGGTCCAGCAATGCAATGGCGCGTTGCCGCGCGGTGGCCTTGTCCAGGCCCAGGTGCAGCCGCAGGGGCTCTGCCACCTGGCGGCCAATGGTGTGCACGGGGTTGAGGGCCGTCATGGGCTCCTGGAACACCATGCCGATGCGGTGGCCGCGCAGCCGGCACATCTGGGCCTCGCTGGCACCTACCAGTTCCTGCCCATCAAAGCGGATGCTGCCGGAGACTTCTGCGCTTTCAGGCAGCAGGCCCATGAGCGCCATGGCGGTGAGCGACTTGCCGCAGCCCGATTCGCCAATCAGGCCCAGGGTTTCGCCGCATTCCAGCGCAAAGCTCACGCCGCGCACCGCATCGGCCGGGCCTCGGTGGGTCTGCAGGCGCACGCGCAGGTTGGATACGTCTAACAGGGGCATGGGTTGCTTTGGTGGTCTTCTGGGCTGGTTCAACGCTTGCGAGCAAGGCGAGGGTCGAGCAGATCGCGCAGGCCGTCGCCCAGCAGGTTCAGCCCCAGCACGGCCAGCGCAATCGCCACGCCGGGCCACACCGCCAGCAGGGGGGCCTGGAACATGAGGGTCTGTGCCTCGCTCAGCATGCGGCCCCACGAGGGCTCTGGCGGCTGCGTGCCCAGCCCCAGGTACGACAGCGCTGCTTCGGCCAGGATGGCCAGCGCAAACTGGATGGTGGCCTGCACGATCAGCACCGAGAGGATGTTGGGCAGCACATGCTCCAGCGTGATGCGCCAGGGCCCCTTGCCGCAGGCACGGGCGGCCAGGATGTATTCGCGCGCCCACACGGCGTTGGCCGACGCCCGAGTGACCCGCGCAAACGTCGGGATGTAGAAGATGCCAATGGCGATGATGGAGTTGACGATGCCTGCCCCGAACACGGCGGTGAGCATGATGGCCAGCAGCAGGGCAGGGAAGGCAAACGTGAAGTCGGCCAGGCGCATGATGGCTTCTTCCACCCAGCCCTTGCGCGCCGCCGCCAGCAGCCCCAGCGCCGTGCCCACGCCCATACCGATGCCCACGGCGATCACCCCCACCAGAATGGAATTGCGCGCACCCACCATGAGGAGCGAGACGATGTCGCGCCCAAACGCATCGGTGCCGAGCCAGTGGGCGGCCGACGGGGGCTGCAACTTGGCGGCCAAGTCCACCTCGTAGGGCGACCAGGGCGTCCACAACAAGGAGATAGCGGCCATGCCCAGCATGAGCATCGTGAGCACGGCACCCAGCACAAAGCTGCGGTGGCGCAGGGCCCGATGCCAGCCTTGCTGCCCACGTGGACCCGCACCCGCCGAAGGCACCCGCCCCCCTGCGGAGGCGGTGGAGGCAGAGGCGGGTGCTATCGCAGAGGAGTCTTTCAACAGGCTCATGGCTCAGATATCGCTGGCTTTGACGCGTGGATCGATCACCGCGTACAGCACGTCCACCACAAAATTCACCACGATGACCATGGCGGCCAACAGCATGACGCAGTTGCGCACCACGATGAGGTCTCGGTTGGAGATGGACTGGAAGCTCAACCGGCCCAGGCCCGGCAGGTAGAACACGTTTTCCACCACGATGGTGCCGGCCAGCAGCGAAGCAAACTGCAGCCCCATCACCGTGACCACCGGGATCATGGCATTGCGCAGCACATGGCCCCACAGGGCCGCGCGCTGCGACAGGCCTTTGGCCCGCGCAGTGCGCACGAAATCCTCGCGCAGCACTTCCAGCACGGCAGAGCGCGTGATGCGCGCCAGGATGGCCGCCTGCACGACGGCCAGGGCAATGGCTGGCAGCAGCAGGGCCTTGAGCGCTTCGAGCGGGCTGCCGCCACTGGCTTGTGTCCAGCCTGGAAAACCGCCGGCGGAAAACCATTGCAGCTTCACCGAAAACAGCAGGATCAGCAAAATGGCAAACCAGAAGTTGGGGATGGCAATGCCGATCTGCGCCAGGGCCATCACGCCCACATCTCCCCAGCGGTTGTGGCGCGATGCGGCATACACACCCGCTAGCAGGGCCAGCACGGCGGTGATGACCATAGCCAGCAGCGCCAGCGGGATGGTGAGCGCTAACCGCTCCAGCACCAGGTCCAGCACCGGGGTGCTGTAGGCGTAGCTCTCACCCATATTGCCCACCAGCAGCCCGCCGATCCAGTCACCGTAGCGCTGCAGTGCCGGTTGGTCCAGGCCCAGTTTGGTGGCCAGGGCCGCCACGGCCTCGGGCGATGCATCGGGGCCCATCAGCATCTGCGCCGCATTGCCCGGAAGAATTTCCAGCACCAGGAACACCACCGCCGAGGCTCCCAGCAGGGTGGCCATGAGGGTCAACAGGCGTTTGAGGAGAAACAGGCCCATAGAGAAGTGGAGTGGTCGTTGGCGGGGAGGTGCTAGTTCGTGTGCATGCGCAGCATACCGGCAAAGCACCCCTGCTGCGGTCAGTGGGTTGCGGGGGCGGTTTGGCTGTGGGCGCGGGTGCGCGGGATAATCGGGGGCATGAAGTCCGTACTGACCCTGCTGGAGACCTGCGCATGGCGTTGATGATCACCGATGAATGCATCAACTGCGATGTCTGCGAGCCCGAGTGCCCCAACGATGCGATTTATCTGGGGCAGGAGATCTATGAGATCGACCCCAGCAAGTGCACCGAATGCGTAGGGCACTTTGACGAGCCGCAGTGCGTGCAGATTTGCCCTGTGGCCTGCATACCGGTTAACCCCCAGCATGTCGAAAGCCGCGAAACCCTGTGGCAGAAGTTTCAGCGACTGCAAGCCGCGAAGTCGTGAATGGACAGGCGCCAAGGGTTCAAAGTGTTTTAGGGCTCTAGCGCTTATACAGAAAGCGCTAGCAGCTATCAAAAAAATAGCAAATCAATCGTCAAGCTGCCGCAGCGGGACGCGGTGGCTTGGGCCGTGGCGGCTTGGTGGTGTGCACTAGCAAGGTGGCCTTGTCCATGTCACCGGCGAGCATGGCCGCGTGTGCCTTGAGCGAATGGGCAATGCTGTCTTCGATCAGTGTGCGCTGGTCGGGCGCGGGTTTTTTGAGCACCCAATTGGCGACCTCCGATTTTTCGCCGGGGTGTCCAATGCCAATGCGCAGGCGCCAGTAATTGGGCGAACCCAGCTGGGCGTGGATATCACGCAGTCCGTTGTGCCCCGCGTGGCTGCCGCCGCGCTTGAGTTTGACCTGCCCGGGGGGCAAGTCCAGCTCATCGTGCACCACCAGAATCTCTTCCGGCTGGATCTTGAAAAAGCGTGCCAGCGAGGCCACTGACTTGCCCGACAGGTTCATGAAGGTCTGCGGCTGGAGCAGCCACACGCTTTGGCCATTCACGCTGGTGCGGCCCGCCAGCCCGTAATAGCTGCGCTCGGGTACCAGGTTCACCTTCAACTCGCGGGCCAGCGCATCAATCCACCAGAACCCGGCGTTGTGGCGCGTGGCCTCGTAATCTGGCCCGGGATTGCCCAGGCCCACAAACAGCTTGATCATGCGAACAATTATCGGTGGTGGTGCTCAAAAAAAACGGCCCACCGAGGTGGACCGTTTTGGTGGCCAACCCCGCGAAGAGGTTGGCACAGGAGGATTCAAGGAGAAGCCGAGGCTTACTTCTTGCCCTTGCCCTTGCCCTTGGCATCGGCTGCAGGAGCGGCGTCAGCAGGGGTTTCCACCACAACCACTGGAGCCACCACGGACACCAGCACAGGGTTTTGTTTGTTGCCGCGGATCACAGCGCTCACGCCCTTGGGCAGTTTGATGTCCTTCAGGTGCAGGGAGGTACCCTTTTCCAGCTTGGACAGGTCCACCGCGATGAACTCTGGCAGGTCGGAAGGCATGCAGGTCACGTCGAGTTCGTTCACGACGGGGTTGACCATGCACTTGTCCACCTTCACGGCTGGGGACTCTTCAGCGCCGCTGAAGTGCAGTGGCACCTTCATGTGCAGCTTGGTCTTTTCGTCCACGCGCTGGAAGTCGATGTGCAGCACCAGTTGCTTGAAGGGGTGGTATTGCACGTCGCGCAGCAGAACCTTGGAGGTCTTGCCGTTCAGTTCCATGTCCAGCACGCTGGAGTGGAACGCTTCCTTCTTGAGGGCGTGCCACAGAGCGTTGTGGTCCACTTCGATCAGTTGGGGTTCGGCGGAACCACCGTAGACGATACCAGGCGTGCGGCCCGAAATACGCAGACGGCGGCTCGCACCCGTACCCTGCTTGGCGCGCTCAAAAGCGACGAAGTTCATAGTTAGCTCCTGAAAAGGGTCGACCGCGACCAGTCGTTCCCTGTTTAAAAAAGGCTTGTTGGCGTATGGACGCTGTACAAGCCCGGGGGTGTTCCCGAACAGACAAGCCTCCCGAGGGAGGCTTGGTGCAACACCGATACTGCGTGCCGCCCGCCAGGGGGAAGCACCGCAGCGTCAGCTGTCGTCTTGCTCGGAGAACAGGCTCATCACCGACTCGCCCTTGGCAATGCGCTGGATTGTTTCTGCAATCAGCGGCGCCACAGACAGTTGGCGAATTTTGGTACATCCCTTGGCAGATTCGCTCAGGGGGATGGTGTTGGTCACCACGATTTCATCCAGGGCAGAACCCTTGGAGATGCGTTCGATGGCAGGACCCGAGAAAATGGGGTGCGTGCAGTAGGCGTACACCTTCTTAGCGCCACGCTCCTTGAGCACTTCAGCGGCTTTGACCAGTGTGCCCGCCGTATCAATCATGTCGTCCATGATGACGCAGTTGCGACCTTCAATCTCACCGATCACATGCATCACTTCGGAGACGTTGGCCTTGGGACGACGCTTGTCGATGATGGCCAGATCGCAACCCAGTTGCTTGGCCAGTGCGCGTGCACGCACCACACCACCCACGTCAGGGGAAACAACGATCAGGTCTTCGTAGTTCTTTTGGCGCAGATCGCCCAGCAAGACTGGCGAAGCGTAGATGTTGTCGACCGGAATGTCGAAAAAGCCTTGAATCTGGTCAGCGTGCAGATCCATGGTCAACACACGCGCCACACCCACAGCTTGCAGCATGTTGGCCACCACCTTGGCGGTGATTGGCACACGTGTGGAGCGGGGGCGACGGTCTTGGCGAGCGTAGCCGAAATAGGGGATCACGGCGCTGATGCGCTCAGCCGATGCACGCTTGAGCGCATCAACCATGATCAGCAATTCCATGAGATTGTCGTTCGTAGGAGCGCAAGTGGATTGCACTACGAAGACATCGCGAGCGCGGACGTTTTGTTTGATTTCGACGGTGACTTCACCGTCAGAGAAGCGACCCACATCGGCTGCGCCCAGTTGGGTGCCTAGGTGTTTGGCGATTTCAGCTGCCATGCCAGGATTGGCATTGCCGGTGAAAACCATGAAGTCGGGTTGGTTGGCTTGCATGAGCGTCCCAGCAGTCTGAAAAAAAAGCCCGTACGCGAAAGAAATTTGGCAGGGGAAGAAGGATTCGAACCTTCGCATGCCGGAATCAAAATCCGGTGCCTTAACCAGCTTGGCGACTCCCCTACACAGGTCAACTGTCGATGACAGTCAGCCTTAATTTGACTCTGCAACCCACCCTGCCAGAGGATGAATCATCAGATTGCCGCACGTTTTAATTTTCCATGCGCTTGGCGCATCTTGAAAATTAACTTCGTTTGGCATTTGTGCAAACACTGCACTACCCGAGCCCGTCATTCTAGCATGTAATCCTTTGGATTTAAGCCAGTTGATGACTTTTTTTACCTCAGGGCACAGACTTTCTGCGACTGGCTGCAAGTCGTTACGACCGAAATCGTAGTGTGCTGCAGCAAAGCCTAAGATTGTAGCATGATCAGAATCACGTTTTAGAAGCTTGGAAGAAAAAATTGCTTTTGTCTCCAATCCCGCTTCTGGCTTGACCACCACAAACTGGCTGGTGGGCGGCTGTTCATGCTTCTCAAGCGGGCGGATTGTCTCACCAATTCCTTCCACCCAGGCGTTCTGACCTCGCAGAAAGAACGGTACGTCGGCGCCCAGCGTGAGGCCAATACGTTCAAGCTCCGACCCCGTTAGTTTCAACTTCCACAAACGATTCAGTGCGATCAGGGTAGACGCCGCATCGGACGAGCCGCCACCCATGCCTGCTTGGGCGGGGATGCTTTTGTGGACTCCGATGTGCGCGCCAGTCCGGCAGCCTGTGGCTTCCTTGAGCGCGTGGGCGGCACGCAGCACGAGATCAACGGGTGGCAGTGGCGTATTGATGTCTTCCCGGCTGAGTTGCCCGTCAGCGCGGATCTCAAAGTGAAGCGTGTCGCACCAATCAATCAGCATGAAGACAGATTGCAGCAGGTGGTACCCATCGTCTCTGCGGCCTGTGATGTGCAGGAACAAATTCAGTTTGGCGGGGGCTGGGACGTCGTAAAGCGCAAGCATGAGAAAAGACTAATGGGAAAAGGCGATGCGCAAGATAGCCTTGGGCTTGGGGTCTGAACGTTGTGCGGTGATGCGCCCTTGCGAGAGTGCGCTCAGATCGGCTACCCAACCAGCTGCATTCGTCTCGATACCGCGTAGCCAATCAAAAATCGCCTTGATTGGGATGGCTTCTCCCGTAACCTGGGTGAGCAGTGCATCCAATGAGTGCGAGGCCTGTTGCTGTTGGCCTGTCTGTAGCGTTGCGCCAAATGCGCTCCACTTAAATTTACCAAGGGTGTTTCCGAGGGGGCTCAGCAAGATCAATTCGCCTTGATCTTCCGAGCCCTCAAGTTCAAACAAGGCGGAAAAAGACTGCGCGCTTTCCTCTTCTATCTGCAGTGCAAGGCGCCCAGACCAATAGGGCCGCTCGGGCTTCGCGACCAAGCTCGCAGAGGTGCAGCCGAATAGACCCAGCCCCAGCAGACCGGCCGTGCCTGCTGCGAGGAGCGTACGCCGTTGCTGGGCTGAAGACCGCTTGCCGTGTTCGGTGGCGTGAGCTGGGGTCAAAGCGACACTCCGAGGCGCTTGAGCGTGCCCTTCAGTGTTGAATTGTTTGGGTTGAGTCGCAAACCTTCTTGCCAGATGGCTTTTGCTTCGCTCGTGTTTCCTTGGCTCCAGAGAACTTCGCCCAGATGTGCAGCGATCTCTGAATCAGGCTTTTTCGCAAAAGCGAAGCGCAAAAGGCGCGCTGCCTCGGCCTTGTTTCCCAGTCTGAACTCGACCCAGGCCAGACTGTCGGTGATGAAGGGGTCCTCCGGCGCGAATTCCAATGCCTTTTGAATCAGTCGCTTGGCTTCTTCCAGTCTTACTCCTCGGTCGGCAAAGGAATACCCCAGGGCGTTGTACGCATGATGGTAGTCAGGCTGGCGCGCGATCACTTGCCGCAGCAGCGTCTCCATCTCGTCCAGCCGGCCAGTCTTTTCCGCAAGCATGGCTTGGTCGTAGACCAAATCGTTGTCCTCAGGGGTGAGGGCAATCGCTTCGCTTTGCAGTCTGTATGCTTGCTCATTCTCCCCGCTGTCCTTGAGCAGTTGCACTTCCGCCAAAAGTTTCAGGCGACGTTCGTCTGCCGTACTGCCAGGTAGATTGCGCAAAAGCGTCCGTGCTTCAGAGATTTGGCCCTGTTTGGCAAGCAGGGAAGCGCGCTGCCGTTGCACGCTGAAGATCTCGCCAGCGTTTTCAATCCGATCCAGCCAGCTGCGGGCGGCCTCCAAATCGCCTTGCTTTTCGGAAATTTGCGCTGCAAGCGCATAGGCTTGTGTCATCAGCCGTTGGTTGCGTTGAGCCTCTCCCGCGGCATCCGTCAGCTCAAAAAATTTTCGCAATGATCCTTGTGCGCGTTGCATTTCCTGGTTCTGGGTCTGCAAGCTTGCAAGCAAGAGCCAGGCTTCCGGCATATCGGGCTTTTCCTGCGTCACCTTGGTGAGCTGGTCGGATGCTGCAGAGAAATTTGAACGGCTCAGCAGTACCCTCGCATACAGCATGCGAATCTCTGTATTGGAGTGCTTCTCCAAATACTGTTGCACGAAAGGCTCGGCCGCGCTGATTCCTTCGTCCATGAGTTCCAGCGCGAGTCGTGCTTGGCCCTCATAAGCCGGATCCATGGCTTTTGATTTGGCAAGGCTCTGCAGGGATCCGGCTTTGTCATCGGCGGCAAGTTGCAGGCGTCCTAGTGAGATCCATGCTGCGGCTCCTGTGGAACGGTTTTCCAGTTCGCCTTTAAACGCTTCTTTCACAGCGCTCACTGCGGCAGCCTTGTCTGCGATACGTCCGTACATTTGCGGTACGGCACTCAGAATGCCCGCTCTGTTCGGAAGCGGTGCTTGCTCAATGAACTGGCGCAGAGGGCCTGCTGTTTCTCCCACCTTGTTGAGTGCAATCAGTATCTGTAGTACGTAGCGGTTGGCCTCTCGCGACTGAGGATGGTCTTCCTGCCATGCTTTTGCTGCAGCCAGGGCGTATTCGCCAGAACGCGACTGCAGAGCAATGTCCGTAGCTCTTTGGTAGAGTTGTTCGCTTCTAGAGCGCCGTGCTGCGTCCAGAATCAGAGCATAGCCAGCCCCCGGGTCCCCGGTTCGTGTGGTTACTTCACCCAGCAAAATTTCGTAGAAAAGATTGCCATCCAGTTTGGCGTTAGATGGTGGCGGACTGGGTGTGTTTGAAGTAGGTGAGGCGGGCGGGTTTGCCTGTGCTCCGCCGAAAGCTGTCGCGAAGGACAGGGCAACAACCACGGGGATCATTCGAAGGCGATGTATATGCTCCATCGAACCATAATAATCCACATGCCTGTCTCTTTGCTCGTCGGGGGCGCCTATGCCTGAGTTGCCCGAGGTAGAGGTGACGCGCCGCAGTTTCGCCGAGGCGATTGCGGGTGCACGTATCCTGGCAGTTCGTTTGGGGAAGCCGCTTCGTTGGCCCTTGGGCTGCCCGGTCGAGTCATTGGTGGGCTTGAATGTCGTGGGGGTTCGCCGCCGCGGTAAGTATCTGTTGATTGATCTTGATCGGGGGCTTTTGCTCGTTCACTTGGGGATGTCTGGCAGCTTGCGATTTTCCGGTAGTCAGCCAGAGCCGGGTAAACACGATCACTGGGATCTACAGACCTCGGCGGGCACGCTTCGCTTGCACGACCCGCGCCGTTTCGGAGCTGTTGTTTATGCCCAGGGAGAAGAAGCCCCCGTGGCTAAAAAGCTTTTGGGTGGGCTGGGTATGGAGCCTCTTGGGCCTTCGTTCTCCCTGCAGGCTTTTCATCAGGGCGTCAAAGCCAGTCGGCTACCCGTCAAGCAATTATTGTTGGCGGGGAAGTTGGTGGTGGGTGTTGGCAATATTTATGCATCCGAGGCGCTTTATCTTGCGGGAATCCGTCCCACGGTTCGGGCATCCTCTCTGGGGCCAGTGCGTATCCAGCGGCTGTATCAAGCCATAGGGCAGGTTTTGGGCAAGGCGATAGAGCTGGGAGGAAGCAGTCTGAAAGATTTTTCAAGTGCCGACGGATCTTCAGGGCATTTCCAGAACGCTGTTCAGGTGTACGGCCGGGCGGGATTACCGTGTTACGTTTGCGGCACCCCCGTGAAAATGGTCAGACAAGGGCAGCGCAGCAGCTTTTATTGCGCGAGTTGCCAACGTTAGTTGCGCCTCTGTCCTAGGTTGCCAGTCCAAGAGTGAGCTTGTGGACGGTCGGTGCTATATTTTGTTCATGTCTGCTTGCAGACCGACCATTGCATTCCGGGAGCAAAGTGGGACCCTCATTCAACGAACAGTTCGACCAGCATGGCGCTTGGCGTCGCGCATTTGCACAGCAGCTCAAGCAACTCGCAGAGTGGATGTCGAACCATGACCTTATGGACGCTGCAGTCCAGGAGCGACTGCAGCGCCTTGAAGGACAGGTGCGCACAGACAAAGTCATGGTTGCGTTTGTCGCTGAGTTTTCCCGAGGTAAGTCGGAGCTCATCAACGCGATTTTCTTCGCCGATTATGGGCGGCGCATCATGCCTGCCAGTGCTGGACGCACGACGATGTGTCCAACCGAGCTGGGTTACGACTCAGCACTGCCTCCGAGCCTCCGGCTGCTTCCCATTGAAACGCGCCTTCAAATGCAAGGTTTGGCGGATTGGCGTTTGAAGCCTGAGCGTTGGGTGGAGATCGCATTGGACGTGAACAACGCGGACCAAATCGCGAAAGCCTTGGAAAAGGTATCTGAAATTCGGCGGGTTTCCATTGACGATGCCCGTGCTTTGGGTTTCTGGCATGACGATCTGACAGACGAAAACCCAGTTCCAGATGTTGACGGTTTGGTTGAAGTGCCCATGTGGCGCCATGCGCTGATCAATATTCCACATCCCCTGCTCAAGCAGGGTTTGGTGATACTGGATACCCCTGGATTGAACGCCGTGGGTGCAGAGCCAGAACTTACTGTGAATCTGATTCCGCAGGCCCATGCGGTAGTGTTTATTTTGAGTGCAGATACGGGCGTCACTCGCTCGGATCTCTCAATATGGCGAGAACACCTGGCGACCTCCACGGACAGCATGGATGCGCGGTTGGTGGTTCTCAACAAGATTGATACGCTCTGGGACTCGCTGAACTCGCCTGAGCAGGTTCAAGCCCAATTGGGCAGGCAGTGCAGCACTTCTGCCGAGATGTTGGGCATCCCTTTGGAGCAGGTGGTACCTGTTTCGGCTCAGAAGGGCTTGGTCGCAAAAATTGCCTGCGACGATGTATTGCTGGAGTCCAGTGGCCTGCCGGCGCTTGAGGATGTCCTGGCACAGGGTGTGATGGGACGCCGCCAAGCGATTTTGCGGGCCGCCGTTGCTACCGGTGTTGCCAATCTGCGAGCCGAAACATCCCGCGTCATCAACATCCGGCGTCGCGATCTCGATGATCAGATGGCTGAGTTGCGGAGTCTGCGCGGGAAGAATGCTTCTGTCATCGAGAGCATGCGCCATCGGATTGAGCAAGAGCAGGAGGAGTTTGACCGCAGTGCCGCGAAGATTCAGGCAGTTCGTGCGGTTCACCTCAAATTGTTGCGCGAAGTCTTTCAGCAGCTGGGCTCCAAAGCGCTCAAGACTGAACTCGCGGAACTGTCCAAATTGCTGCAGCAAAAGGGCTTGAAGCTCGGAGTGCGAAAAATCTACTTGGAGACCTTTGACAAACTCAAAGGCACTGTCGATAAGGCCCAAGCTTCTGGCCTGGAGATCCAGGCCATGCTCGCTGGCACCTTTCGTCAGTTGAATGCGGAGTTTGGATTTTCTCTACAGGTTCCACCAGCGCCACAGTTGGAGCATTTTTTGCAGGATTTGGATCATATTGAGCAGAGCCACCTGCAATATCTGGGCGTTAGCAATGCGCTGAAACTCGCCCAGCCAGAGTTCTCTGAACGTCTGGTACGTGCATTGGGAACCCGCCTGCGTACCGTCTACGAGTCTGCTGCCAATGATCTGGAGCTGTGGAGTAAGTCTGCAACGGCGCAGCTGGATGCTCAGCTGAGGGAGCGTCGTCGTAGTTTTTCGCGACGCATTGAGGCGGTAGACCGCATTCAACAGGCTGCAAGCGGGCTGGTTGAGCGTATTGCCGAAATTGAGGCGGGTGAAGATGAACTGATTCAACTGGAGCAGCGGTTGCAAGAGTTGACTTCGCAGTTGATCGAGCTACCAGAACAAGAGTCTTCCCAAAAAGATACGCCCGTGGACTTTCTGTTGGCATGAGCGAGTCGTTGGAGTCCGTAGCCACTCGGGTTGTGCGGTGGCAGGCGAGTCATGGACGCAGTCATCTCCCCTGGCAGAAGACCCGCGACCCCTACAGGGTTTGGTTGTCAGAAATCATGCTGCAGCAAACCCAGGTGAGCACCGTGTTGGGTTACTACGCACGTTTTCTGGAACGATTCCCGGATTTGGGCGCACTTGCCAGGGCTTCGCAGGACGAGGTGTTGGGCCTCTGGAGCGGCCTGGGTTATTACAGTCGTGCCCGAAATTTGCATCTGTGCGCGCAGCTGGTTGTTGCGGAGCACGGCGGGGTTTTTCCTTCGTCTGCTGAACTCTTGGCGAAGTTGCCGGGAATCGGTCGCTCTACCGCAGGAGCGATTGCCGCATTTTGTTTCTCCCAGCGAGTACCGATTCTCGACGCCAATGTGCGTCGTGTATTGACCCGTGTGGTCGGATTCGATGGTGATTTGGCGGTAGCCAAGAATGAACGAGCGCTTTGGGAGCACGCAGAGGCCTTGCTTCCCGTCTCTGACCTTGCTGCAGCAATGCCACGCTACACCCAGGGGATGATGGACTTGGGTGCGGGGGTGTGCACCCCTAAAACTCCACAATGTCTGATTTGCCCTTTGATGGGCGTGTGCGTGGCACAGAAGGAAGGCGCTCCAGAGCGCTACCCCGTCAAAACACGAAAGCTGGTCCGCAGGTCGGAGTCTTGGTGGTTGCTCTTGCTCATACGGTTGGATGGAGCCGTTTGGCTTGAAACTCGCCCATCCACTGGCATATGGGCGGGCTTGCAATGCGCACCGACTTTTCCTGATCGTGAGACTGCAGCCAATGCAGCTGCAGCAATCGCACCTTTGGCTCCGCTACGTGAGCACGCTGCTTTTTTACATGTGCTAACCCATCGTGACTTGCATCTTCATCCTCTGGCAATAGCGGTGGATCATGAGTGCCGGCCTAGCGAAACTGGGCGGTGGTTCCAGACTAAGGAATGGCCAAAAGCCGGGCTACCTGCGCCCATGCGCAAGATCCTTGAGGACATGGCATAAGGCTGCTGCGGAATTCAACGGCGCCTGGTATGGGAACCTAGGGTATGGCAGTGCCTGTCTAACGGCCATCCATCTCTCTATGGCGCCTGAGGACTTTCCAGCGGTGCTCGAAACGACGTGCCAATTGTTCTACCAAGTAGACGGATCGGTGTTGTCCACCAGTGCAACCGATGGCCACCGTGACGTAGCTTCGGTGGTTCTGCTCAAGCACATCCAGCCAATAGGCCATGAACTGCTCAATGTGCTGTTCCATGGTGAGTACCTCTGGCTGTTGTGCCAAAAACTCTGCCACAGGCGCATCCAAGCCGGTCAAATCTCTCAGGGAGTTTTCGTAGTGTGGGTTGGGGAGCATCCGCACGTCGAACACGTAATCGGCATCCACGGGAATTCCCCGCTTGAACGCAAAAGACTGGAACACCAGCGTCATTCCCCCTGCGGCTACCGACAGAAGTCCTTTCACATAGCTTTGAAGTTGTGACGATCTGATGTGGCTGGTGTCGATCACGTGGGACTGCTCGCGAAGGTCTGCAAGAAGCTCTCGTTCAAGTTCAATGATTTGAACCAAGGCTTGGCGTCCTTGCAGCAACTCGTCGTTGGATAGCGGATGACGCCGTCTCGTTTCCGAAAATCGACGAATCAATGTGCCTGTGGTGGCATCGAGAAAAAGCGACTGGACGACGATGCCTTGTGACTTGAGACGATCGAGTTCTTTGGGAACCTGGGGTAATGAGGTAGCACTGCGCACATCCATGGCAATCGCTACACGGTTGCCATGGTACTTGTGTTCAAGATCCACGAATGCAGCGAGTAACTCTGGTGGGAGATTGTCCACGCAGTAGTAACCAGCATCTTCCATTGCATGCAGGGCGACCGACTTGCCTGAGCCTGACATACCCGTGATCAATACGATTTCAAGTGCCATTGCTGTCCCCGCGTTCAGACCCGGCAACCTCCAGCATTTCCTTTGCATGGGCCAGGCTCGTTTGTGTTGGGCGTTCTCCGCCTAGCATTCTTGCAATCTCAGCGACCCGAGCGCTGCCGGTCATGCTTTGCACGGTGCTGGTCGTACCTGCTTTGGACCGCAGTTTGGACACTTGCAAGTGGTGGTGTGCACAGGATGCAACTTGAGGTAGGTGGGTGACGGCTAGAACCTGCCGATCTGCACCAAGCTGTTGCATTAACCGCCCAACCGTTTCTGCAACGGCGCCGCCCACCCCGGAGTCCACTTCATCAAATATCAGGGTAGGGGCACGTCCCAACTCGCTCGTTGTGACTGCAATCGCCAGGGATATGCGAGACAACTCCCCCCCCGAAGCCACCTTGCCTATTGGCTTAGGCGTTGCGCCCGGATGCCCTGAGACCAAGAAGGAGATTTCATCCAGCCCATGCGATGCAGGTTCAGTCAATTTTTTGATCTCAACCTCAAACTTTCCTCCTTGCATTCCAAGGCCGTGCATGGCCTTGGTGATGGATGAGGACAGTCGTGGTGCTGCTTTTGACCGTTGCACCGACAAGGCTCTTGCTGCAGCGTGGTAAGCGCGTTCGCTCGAATCGGCCTTTGCAGTCAATGCTTCAATATCCCTTGAAGCATCGAGTTGCTGCAGTGACTGTTTCCACTCCTGCAGCAGCAGCGGCAAGTCGGCAGGTGGACGCTTGTATTTACGCGCCAAGTTCAGCCACAGGGAAATTCGAGTGTCCAACTCTGCTAGTCGTTCTGGGTCTACTTCTGTCCTGCGTAAATAGCTGTGCAGGGAGTGAGCGACGTCACCGGCTTGCGCCAGGCAAGACGACAGTACATCCGACATCGCGCTGAAATCCGCTTCAACATGTTCCTGGTTCTGTAGCGCCGTATGGGCTTGAGACAACTGGTCCAAGGCGCCGTTGTCTTCGTCTTCCAATATTCGAAGGACACGTTGTGCCGCCTCAATCAGTGCATTGGCGTTGGATAACCGCCTATGGGCCGAGTCCAGCTCCTCCCACTCATCTCTTTGTGGTGCCAGCTTTTCCAGTTCGGCAATTTGCCACTGAAGTCGGTCACGTTCTTGCTGCAGAGTCGCCTGTGCCTCGCGAGCTTGCTGTAGAGCCTTTTGCGCTTGTCGCCATTGGGTCCAACGTGCCATGGTGTCGGTTGGATTGGTTCCTGCGTATGCATCCAGCAGGTTGCGTACTGATTCTGGGCGAGTCAAGCTCTGCCAAGCATGCTGACCATGGATGTCCAACAACTGCTCGCCCAGAGATCTCAACTGAGTTGCTGTCACTGGCACTCCGTTGATCCAGGCACGGCTTTTACCTTGGTTGTCTACGGTACGCCGCAAAAGTATCGCAGCTTCCGCATCAATGCCTGCTTCTTCCAACCATGGTGTAACGTGGTCAGGAACATCGAACTCCGCGCAGATATCTGCTTTGGCTGCGCCCTCCCGTACAACGCTGGTGTCAGCCCGTGCGCCCAGCACGATCTGAAGCGCATCGATCAAAATGGATTTACCTGCCCCTGTTTCTCCAGTCAGAACGGTAAAACCAGGTTGCAATTCGAGGTCTAGTGACTCCACGATCACGAAATCGCGTAACACCATGCGCTTGAGCGACATGCTCAGGATCCCCCCTCATTCCAGCGGAGCTTTCGCCGCAAGGTCGCAAAGTAATTCCAACCAGCAGGGTGGAGGAAGCGCACACAGTGTTCTGAGCGTCGCACCAAGATTCGGTCGCCATGCTGAAGTGAAGCTAAAGATTGCATGTCAAAGTTGGCACTGACGTCCCGCCCACTGACCACCTCCACGGCGACTTCTGTCGCGTCCGAAAGAACGATCGGGCGGTTGGAGAGTGTGTGCGGTGCGATGGGAACCAAAACCCAGCCTGGAATAGCGGGGTGCAGCATGGGGCCCCCTGCGGACAGTGAATATGCAGTGGACCCTGTCGGCGAGGCGATGATCAATCCGTCCGCTCTCTGGTTCGAGACAAATCGGCCCCCCACCTCAACACGCAACTCCACCATTCCCGATGTTCCGCCGCGATTGACCACCACATCATTCATGGCGAACGCTTCGAACACCATCTCTTCGCCTCTCATCACGCGTGCATGCATGAGGGGCCTTGAGTCTTCCTCATATTCGCCGCGCAACATGGGGCCCAAGGTAGTCTGGTACGCTTCAAAGGGGATGTCGGTGATGAAGCCCAATCTGCCTTGATTGATGCCAATGAGCGGTACCCCATGGCGTGCCAGCCTACGTGCGATGCCTAGCATCGTGCCGTCCCCGCCGACCACCAGCCCCACGTCGCAAGTGGCCATTTCCTCCACTTGAATTGATTGAAATTCTGTAAGCCCAGTGTTCTGCGCTGTCTCTGCTTCCAGCAATACCTCGCAGCCCAAGTTCGTCATGAAGTCAGCAATCTTCTCAAGGGCCAGCAAGCTACTCTCGGACATGCCTGGAGCCGCAGAGGGTTGGTATTTGCCGATGAGCGCGACACGACGGAATTTCAGAGTCATTTGGAAATTACATCATTAAAATCAAACCATGCTCGATGACCGTGCCAAGTTGTTGCTCAAAGCGCTGGTCGAGCGCTACATCGCAGACGGCCAGCCCGTAGGCTCACGCACGCTTTCTCGGGCCTCCGGGCTGGATTTGTCTCCTGCCACCATCCGCAATGTGATGGCGGACTTGGAAGAGTTGGGGCTTATTGCAAGTCCCCACACCTCGGCAGGGCGTGTACCTACAGCCCGAGGCTACCGCTTGTTCGTGGACACCATGTTGACGGTGCAGCGGGACGGGCTGGAGGCTCCGCAGTTGATGCCCGAGCAGCCGCAAAAAGTGATCGCGAATGCGGCTCATCTTCTGTCCAGTCTGTCTCAGTTTGTCGGTGTGGTCATGGCACCCCGCCGCAGTTCGGTATTTCGTCACATAGAGTTCTTGAGACTGTCAGAACGCCGGTTTTTGGTGATCATCGTTTCGCCTGAGGGCGATGTTCAAAATCGGGTCATCTTCACTGATTCCGACTATTCGCAATCCCAGCTTGTCGAAGCTGCCAACTTTCTCAACGCGCACTATGCAGGTTTGGAAATGGAGCAGGTCAGGGAGCGCTTGAAGTCGGAGGTTGATTTGTTGAGAGGCGAGATCGCCTCTTTGATGCAGGCTGCGGTCAACGTGAGTTCTGAGGCGTTATCGCAAGCCCAGGATGAGGTCGTGATTTCAGGGGAGCGGAATCTGCTGTCAGTGAGCGATTTTTCCAGTGACATGGGGAACCTTCGCCGGGCGTTTGATCTGTTCGAGCAAAAGACGCAAATCCTGCGCTTGCTCGATATCTCGAGCCAGGCCGAAGGCGTGCGCATCTACATTGGGGGCGAGAGTCAGGTGGTTCCTTTCGAGGAGCTGTCCGTGGTCAGCGCTCCTTATGAGGTCGATGGCAAAGTTGTCGGAACGTTGGGGGTGATCGGCCCGACGCGCATGCCGTACGACAAGATGATCCAGATCGTGGACATCACTTCCAAGCTGGTTTCCAACGCGCTCAGTTACCGCAAATAAACGCCTTACAATCCGTCGTCCTGAGAAGCAGGCTGGTTTGGGGCGTTAGCTCAGTTGGTTAGAGCAGAGGACTCATAATCCTTTGGTCGCGGGTTCAAGTCCCTCACGCCCTACCAAAAGGCCTGCTGCGAATGCAGCCCACTTTTTCATAAAAAGTGGCATTTTTCAAAAAATGCAGTCTGGCGTGTATTACAATCTCAGTCATGCGATGAAGCTGATGTCTTCGCTAAGAAGACAAAAGCAAGTTGCATAAATTTTTAAAGTTCTAAAAATTTATGCTATAATTCAAAGCTTAGCGGCTGTAGCTCAGCTGGATAGAGTACTTGGCTACGAACCAAGGGGTCGTGGGTTCGATTCCTGCCAGCCGCACCAATGTTTAAAGCCTGCAACTGAAAAGTTGCAGGCTTTTTCATTTGTCCAATCGCTTTATTCTTTTCGGAGATGAATGCGCCATGAGCAAAGCCTTCACCAAAGAGACGGATGGTGATGAAGATGACGAGGTGTCGTTGCCTCCCTTGGCCAAAGGTGCCAAGAACTACATCACTCCTGCAGGATACGCACGCCTTCGTGCGGAGTTGCTGGACCTGATTGACAACGAGCGTCCTAAAGTCGTCGAGGCAGTGCACTGGGCTGCCAGCAACGGAGATCGTTCCGAGAATGGCGATTACCTTTACGGCAAAAAGCGGCTGCGGGAGATTGATCGTCGCATCCGCTTTTTGACAAAGCGTCTAGAGATCGCTGAGGTGGTTGACCCTAGCCTTCACGCGGGTAGCGATCAGGTGTTTTTTGGCGCCACCGTGACCTATTGTGATGATGAGGGAGTGGATCGAACCATCACCATCATGGGCATTGATGAGGCGGACAGTCACGCGGGGCAGGTGAGTTGGATTGCGCCCGTAGCCCGGGCATTGCTCAAAGCCAGGGTGGGGGATGAGGTGGCGCTTCCGACTCCAGCAGGCACCCGCATGCTGGAGGTGAGATCCGTCTGCTATCCCGACCCTGTAAAGTCTTGAGTTGTGGCTCTCCTGCCATCGCTGCTCTGGATGGCAGGGCAGAGTCACGTCGCTTGCGGCGTGATTCTGTTGGCGCGAATCACCGCCTGGGTGCGGCGCAAATTCCGCAGAGCCGCCTCCAGATGTGCCTGGTCACGTACCGCAACAACGAACCTAAGGTCAGTGGTGTCCAGGGCGGCCTCGTCATCCATGTCCACATGGGTGATGTCCGCTTCGGAGTTGGCCAACTCCTGGGCGATCCGTGCGAGTACGCCCTTGCCGTTGATGACGGTCACAACCACCCCGGTTTCGAACAGGCGTGTCGGTTCGTCTGCCCAGTCCACGGCAATGAAGCGTTCGCTGTCTTTGTGCTGCAAGCGCTTGGCCACACTGCAATCAGCGTTGTGTACGACCAGCCCCTCGCCGCGGCCCAGGTAGCCGACGATGCGATCACCCGGCACCGGGCGGCAGCAAGGTGCATATTGCACGGAAGCGTTTTCACTACCATCCAGCGTGACTGCGCCCTGGGAGAGGGTCTCGTGTGAGGTGTACCGCTCGCGCGTGAGCAACAGTGCATCGGGACGATGGCCGTGCTCGCCCAGCAGTACCACCAGCCGCTTGGCCACGATGCTGGCAATGCGTTTGCCCAGTCCCAAGTCCGTCAGCAATTCGCTGCGGTTGCGGTTGCCAGTGAAGCGCAACAGCTTTTCCCATAGAGCATGCGTTTCGCCTTCGTCGGGCGGGAGCTGTTCCAGGCCTTCTGCGCGAATTGCCTGGATGAGCAGTTTTTCGCCCAGGCTTTCGGACTCGGTGTGGGCCAGTGTTTTGAGGTAGTGGCGTATCTTGGAACGCGCACGCCCGGTGCGTACGAACCCCAGCCAGGCGGGGTTCGGTGTGGAAACAGGCGTGGTGATGATCTCGACCACATCCCCATTTTTCAGCTCAGTGCGCAAGGGCACTTGCTCGTTGTTGATTTTGGCGGCAGTGGTTCGATCGCCCACATTGCTGTGGATGGCGTACGCGAACTCCACCACTGTGGCTCCGCGCGGCAATGCCATGATCTGGCTCTTGGGTGTGAAAACATAGACCGCGTCCGGGAAGAGATCCACCTTGACATGGTCCCAGAACTCCGCGGCATCCCGGGTTTCGTTCTGGATGTCCAAAAGCGACTGCAGCCATTTGGTACCCAGTCGCTCTGCTGATGAGCCGTCAGAGTCTTGCGCCTTGTAGAGCCAGTGTGCTGCCACGCCGGCTTCCGCAATCACATGCATCTCGTCCGTGCGCATCTGGAATTCGATGTTGATTCCAGATGGCCCCACCAGCGTGGTGTGCAGAGACTGGTAGCCATTGAGTTTGGCAATGGCGATGTGATCCTTGAACTTGCCCGGGACAGGCTTGTACATCTGGTGCAAAACACCGAGTGCGGTATAACAGTCCGTGATGGTGGGTACGATGACGCGAAAGCCGTAGATGTCCGTCACCTGGGCAAAGCTCAGGTGCTTGAGGTGCATTTTTTGATAAATCGCGTACAGCGTTTTCTCGCGCCCCGCCAGGCGGACTTTCATGCCTATGCGATTGAAGGCTGCGTCTACCTCGGCTTGTACCTTTTGCACCAGATCCCGCCGCCGGTTGCGCGACTTGTTGACCGCTTTTGAAAGGGTGGCGTAGCGCCAGGGGTGCAAATGCCGAAACGCAAGGTCTTGCAACTCGCGGTAGGTTTGGTTCAGCCCCAGGCGGTGAGCAATAGGCGCGTAGATTTCAAGCGTTTCGGAGGAAATGCGCCCCCACTTGCTGCGGGGCATGTCCGACAGCGTGCGCATGTTGTGCGTGCGGTCGGCCAGCTTGATGAGGATGACCCGCACATCCCGCGCCATCGCCAGCAGCATCTTGCGAAAAGACTCTGCCTGGTTTTCTTCGCGGGTGTTGAACTGGAGCTTGTCCAGCTTGGTCAGTCCGTCCACCAGCTCTGCCACCGGGGCGCCGAACCGGTCAATCAGATCGGCCTTGGTCACGCCGCAGTCTTCCATGGCGTCGTGGAGCAGGGCGGCCATCAGGGCCTGTGCATCTAGCTTCCAGGCGGCGCATTGCGCCGCCACGGCAATGGGGTGGGTGATGTAAGGCTCACCGCTGTTGCGCAGTTGCCCCAGGTGCGCTTCGTCAGCGAAGCGATAGGCCTGCCTTACCTGTTCAATGCTGGCGGCGTCCAGGTAGCTGAGGTTTTCCGTCAGCGCAGCAAAGCTGGCCGCTGCGGCGTTGGCTGCGGCGGCGGTAGGGCTGGCTGTAGGCTGGGCATCGCCAGGTCGGGTCTGCGTTGCAGAAGGTAAGTTGAGCACCGCGGTCATGCCTTAAATGTAGCGCGGGAGTGGGAGGGCTGGCAGAGAAGCAAAAAAAAGCACCGCATAGCGGTGCTTATTTGGGGGCATTGCCCGACAAAAATCAACCTGGAACTTTTTTCAGCATTTCCAGGCCAACCTTACCTTCAGCGATTTCGCGCAAGGCAGTCACGGCGGGCTTGTTGCGGCTTTCGATGCGCGGGGCGTGGCCCTGGCTCAGCATGCGAGCGCGGTACGTGGCGGCCAACACGAGCTGGAAGCGGTTGGGGATCTTTTCCAGACAGTCTTCTACGGTGATGCGTGCCATCGTTTTACTCCGGGATTCAGGTGATATTGAGCGACTTGAAGGTGTCTGCACGGGCGCGGCGTTGCGCGGCGTACTTGAGTCGCTGGGCGTGAACGACCGCTTTCAGATCAAAAAGGGCGCTCTCGAACAACTCGTTGATTATAACGAAGTCGAATTTATCGACCTGCGCCATCTCGATCGCGGCGTTCTTGAGGCGCAGCTCGATGGTTTCGGCCGAATCCTCGCCCCGGCGCTCCAGGCGCGAGCGGAGTTCTTCCCAGCTGGGGGGGAGGATAAAAACCAGCACTGCGTTGCTGAAGGCCTGCTTCACCTGCAATGCGCCCTGGAAGTCGATCTCCAGAATCACATCGGCGCCTTGGGCAATGCGTTCTTCAATCGCCTTCTTGGACGTGCCGTATCGGTTGCCATGCACATGCGCCCATTCCACGAAGGCGTTGGCCTGCACCATGGCATCGAATTCTGACTGCGACGCAAAAAAGTACTCGCGGCCATGCTTCTCCTGCCCGCGCGGGGCGCGCGTGGTGTGAGAGATGGAGGGGCTGACGCGAGAGTCCAGCTCCAGCAGTGCTTTGACGAGGCTGGATTTGCCAGCACCGCTGGGGGCCGCAACTACAAAGAGATTTCCGGGGTAGTCCATAGCAGATAAGCGCAAGGCGCTATCAAAAGATGAGTGTTATTCGATATTTTGCACTTGCTCGCGCATTTGCTCGATCAGGACCTTCATGTCCACGCTGATGCGGGTGAGGTCCAGAGCGGCAGATTTGGAGCCCAGGGTGTTGGCTTCCCGGTGCAACTCCTGGATGAGGAAGTCCAGGCGCTTGCCGACTTCGCCGCCCTTTTTCAGCAGGCGTTCGATTTCATCCAGATGCGACTCCAGGCGCGTGATTTCTTCCGCCACGTCGATGCGAATGGCGAAGGCGGTGGCTTCGGTCAGTGCGCGGTCGCGGGCGGCCTCGGGCAGGATGGCGCCATCGGTGAGGGCCATGGCTTCCTTCCAGCGCTCCATGAAGCGTTGGCGTTGCTGCTCGACCAGTCGCGGCACCAGCGGCACCGCTTGCTGGGCCAGCGCGCGCAGCTGCTTGGCGCGGTCCAGCACCATGGTGGCCAGGCGCTTGCCTTCGCGTTCGCGGGCGGACAGCAGCGCTGTGAGGGCTTCTTCGGCCAGCGCAGGCACGGCTTCACTCCAGTCGTGCGAGCTGGTATTGGCGTTGGCGCACAGGCGCAGCGCATCGGCCACGCTCAGCGGTGCAGCGCCGGGCAGCCAAGCCTTGACGGAGTCTTGCAAGGTGTTGAGGCGTTGCAGCAAGCGCGCTGGTGGGTCTTGCAGGGTGTTGCTGTCTTCGTTTTCGATAGCGGCACGCACCTCCACCTTGCCACGCTTGAGGCGGGCTGTGAGCAGGGTGCGCAGCGTGGGCTCCAGCGCCCGCAGGTCGTCAGGAAGGCGGAAGGACAGGTCCAGAAAGCGGCTATTGACCGACCGGATTTCCAGGCCCAGCCTGCGATTTTGGGGCGTGCGGCCCTCGGCTTCAGCGCCAGTGGCAGACGCGCCTTGCTGCGCGCTGGCGTATCCGGTCATGCTGTAAACTGGCATTGGACTTTTTGATGGTTGCTTGCGATCCGGCGATTATCCGGGTTCCGCCTAACCCCCGAGTCATCTTCGCAAAATATGTCAAAAATCAAGCCCGCACCATTGCCACCAGATACGTTGCTCGGTGGCTATCGCGTGGTGCGCAGGGTCTCTTCCGGCGGCTTCGGCGTGGTGTACCTCGCTGTGGATTCCGAAGGCCAGCAGGTCGCCATCAAGGAATACCTTCCTTCATCATTGGCCACGCGCGCACCTGGCGAGTTGCTGCCAAAGGTGCCGCCTGAAAAACTCTCGCTGTACCGCCTGGGGCTCAAGAGCTTCTTTGAAGAAGGGCGTTCGCTCGCGCAGATTTCGCACGCCTCTGTGGTCAGCGTGCTCAACTTCTTCCGCGAGAACGAAACCGTCTACATGGTGATGAACTACCTGGAGGGCGCGACTCTGCAGGATTTCATCATCACCGCGCGCGACCTGAAGACGCAGAAGGTCTTCCGCGAATCCACCATCCGCTCATTGTTCGATGAAGTGCTGCGCGGCCTGCGCATCGTGCACCAGCACAAGATGCTGCACTTGGACATCAAGCCCGCCAACATCTTCATCACCGATGACAACAAGGCTGTGCTGATTGACTTTGGCGCGGCGCGCGAGGTGCTGAGCAAGGAAGGCAACTTCATCCGCCCCATGTACACCCCCGGTTTTGCTGCGCCTGAGATGTACCGGCGTGATTCCCAGATGGGGCCGTGGACCGACATCTACGCCATAGGTGCCTGCATCTATGCCTGCATGCAAGGCTTTCCGCCCAATGAAGCGCCTCAGCGCATCGAAAAAGACCGCCTTTCGCTGGCATTGACCAAGCTGCGCGGTGTGTACTCGGACAACCTGATCGAAGTGGTGGAATGGTGCATGGCGCTGGACCCGCTCTCGCGCCCGCAATCGGTGTTTGCCTTGCAAAAGGAACTGAGCCGGGAGGGTGAGCGCCGCTACACCAAGCTCTCGGTGGCTGAAAAAATGCGCCTGCAACTGGATACTCTGGTGTCTGATACCAAGAAAAACGTACAGAAGGTGGGTGAAGCCACCGGCATCGGAGCCAAGCCCAAATGAACACGATCCACGCCAAGCGGGTCTGCGGGGCACACGGCGTATTCATTGACGATGCCTGTGCGCATCCCTGTTTGCGTGAACCACTATGAAATTCTCGGTTTTTCAGATCAGCCGCCGCGGCGGCCGCGAAAAGAACGAAGACCGCATGGGGTACTGCTACACCCGGGAGTCCGGGCTCTTTGTGCTGGCCGACGGCATGGGGGGGCACCCTGAAGGCGAAGTGGCTGCGCAGATTGCGCTGCAGACCGTCTCGGCCCTGTTCCAGCGCCAGGCCAAGCCCCAGATCCAGGATGTGCAGGAATTCCTTTCGGGCGCACTGCTGGCAGCCCACCACCAGATTCTGCGATACGCGTCTGAGAAGGGAATGATCGACACACCGCGCACCACGCTGGTGGCGGCTGTGTTGCAGGGCGGAGCCGCCTCGTGGGTGCACTGCGGTGATTCGCGGCTGTACATGGTGCGCGACGGAGATTTGCTGACCCGCACGCGCGACCACTCTTACCTGGAACTGCGCAACGCGCCCCCACCGGGCATGGACCGCGTGACCCGCAACGTGTTGTTTACCTGCATGGGCTAGCCCACCAAGACCATCTACGACATCACCAGGCCTGTGTACCTGGAGCAGGGCGACCGCCTGCTGTTGTGCTCAGACGGCCTGTGGGGCACCTTGAGTGATGAAGAAATCACCAAGCAGCTGGCCCGCCAGCCCGTTTCTCACGCTGTGCCTGAACTGGTGGAAGAAGCCTTGCGCAAGGCGGGCGACAGCAGCGACAACGTGACCGTGGTGGCCCTGGAGTGGGAGACGCCCGACGCATTCGAGTCCACCCAGGGCGTGTCCACCGACAGCATCAGCGACGATGTGTTTGCCTCCACCATCCAGGCCGGCCCGCTCGATGGCTTGGCCGACGATCTGGACGATGCGGCCATTGAGCGCTCGATCGCCGAAATCAACGAAGCCATTCGCCGGTCGGCCGCCCGCCGCGGCTGAGGCGCTGGCCCCGAACCCTCTGGACACGGGCCCTTCACGGGCCCTTCACGGGCCCGTCTGTTTTGAACCCCTTATTGCGACGTGATCGCCCCTGAAATGACCACCTTCCAACGCTCTGGCCAACGCGCCGCCGATCAGTTGCGCGCCGTGCGCATCACCCGGCACTACACCATGCACGCCGAGGGCTCGGTGCTCATCGAGTTTGGCAACACCAAGGTGCTGTGCACCGCGTCGGTTGAAGAAAAGGTGCCTCCGCACAAGCGCGGCAGTGGCGAAGGCTGGGTGACGGCCGAATACGGCATGCTGCCTCGCGCCACCCACACCCGCAGCGACCGCGAGGCTGCACGCGGCAAGCAAAACGGCCGCACGCAAGAAATCCAGCGCCTCATCGGCCGCTCGCTGCGTGCGGTGTTCGATTTGAAGCTGCTGGGCGAGCGCACCATCCAGCTCGACTGCGATGTGATCCAGGCCGATGGCGGCACGCGCACTGCCGCCATCACCGGCGCCTGGGTGGCCGCGCAGGACGCGGTGAACACGCTCATCGCCGCAGGCAAGATCACCCAGTCGCCCCTGCGCGAGCCCGTGGCCGCCATCTCGGTGGGCATCGTGCAAGGCACGCCGCTGCTCGATCTGGAGTATGTGGAAGACGTGGGCTGCGACACCGACATGAACGTGGTGATGACCGGTGCGGGCCACTACGTGGAAGTGCAGGGCACGGCCGAAGGCGTGGCCTTTACCCGCAAGGAAATGGACCAATTGCTGGCGCTGGCCGAAAAAGGCATTGCCGAGCTGATCCAGTTGCAGCAACAGGCCCTGGCAGCCTGATTTTTTACTATTGATTTGATAGCTGCTAGCGCTTGATCAATAAGCGCTAGAGCCACATTTGACTATGAAACTCGTATTGGCATCCAACAACCAGGGCAAGCTCGCCGAGCTGCAGGCCATGTTTGCCCCGCTGGGCGTGGAACTGGTGCGCCAGGGCGACCTGGGCGTGGGCGAGGCCGAAGAGCCCTTCCGCACCTTTGTCGAAAACGCGCTGACCAAGGCCCGCTTTGCGTCGCAACACACCGGTTTGCCCGCGCTGGCCGACGATGCGGGTATGTGCGTGGACGCGTTTGGCGGCCTGCCGGGCGTGGACACGGCCTACTACTGCACCCAGTTTGGCTACGAAAAAAGCGACGCGAACAACGTGCGTGCGTTGCTGGAGCAACTGCAGGGCGTTGCCAACCGCCGCGCCGCCATGGTCAGCACCCTGGTGGCCGTGCGCAGCCCGCAAGACCCGGAGCCGCTGATTGCTGTGGGCCGTGTGGTCGGCGAGATCACCACCGAACCACGCGGCAGCAACGGGTTCGGGTTTGATCCCATCATGTTCATTCCCGAATTTGGCAAGACCTTTGCCGAGCTGCCCGTGGATGTGAAGAACGCCAACAGCCACCGGGGCCGCTCCGCCGCGCAAATGCTGACCCTGATGCGCGAGCGCTGGTTTTGAACATTGAGTGGTGAGAAGAGCCTGCCCGTGACCCACATCCCGATTGCCCCGCACACCGATGACGCGCCCGCCGTGGTGCGCGACGTTCAGCACTACATGCGCCCCGGCCTGCTGCAGCTCACCAGCCTGCCGCCGCTGTCGCTGTACGTGCACCTGCCCTGGTGCCTGAAGAAGTGCCCCTATTGCGACTTCAATTCGCACGAAGCACGCGGGGGCAATGCTGCGGGTGAGGTGCCAGAGCAGCGCTACATCGATGCCCTCATGGCCGACCTCGAGGCCGCGCTACCCCTGATCTGGGGCCGTTCGGTGCACAGCATCTTTATCGGTGGTGGCACACCCAGCCTGTTCGCACCGCAGGCCATAGACCGCCTGCTCAGCGACATCCGCGCCCGCTTGCGGCTGGAGGCTGACTGCGAGATCACGATGGAGGCCAACCCCGGCACCTTTGAGAAAGACCGGTTTCGCGCCTACCGCAGCGCGGGCGTCACGCGCCTGTCCATCGGGGTTCAGAGCTTCAACGATGCGCACCTCAAGGCCCTGGGCCGCGTGCATGACCGTGCCCAGGCCCTGGCAGCGGTGCAAGAGGCAGCCAGCGCGTTCGACACCTTCAACCTCGACATCATGTACGCCCTGCCAGGCCAGACCCTGGCGCAGATGGAGCAGGACATGCAGCAGGCGCTGCAACTGGCGCCGCCCCACATCTCCATCTACCACCTGACCATCGAGCCCAACACCTACTTCGCCAAGTTTCCGCCCGCCATTCCCGAGGACGATCTGGCCTATGCCATGCTCGACCGCATCACCGAGATGACGGGCGCGGCCGGGTTGGCGCGGTATGAAATTTCAGCCTACGCCCGCGCGGGCCACCAGTGTTTTCACAACACCAACTACTGGCAGTTTGGCGACTATCTGGGCATTGGTGCGGGCGCTCACAGCAAGCTGAGCTTTGCGCACCGCGTGGTGCGGCAGGTGCGCTTTCGCGACCCGGCCCGCTACATGGACAACGCCCTGGCAGGCCACGCCGTGGCGCAGGACGACGATGTGCGCCGGGCAGACCTGCCGTTTGAATACATGCTCAACGCGCTGCGCTTGCGCGGCGGCTTTGCGTTGACCGACTTCACCGAACGCACGGGCTTGCCGATTAGCGCCATTGCCAAAGCGCTGGATGCCGCGCAAAGCAAAGGCCTGATCGTGCGCGAGGGCGGGCAGGTGCGCCCCACTGAGCGGGGCTTTGACTTCTTGAGCGACCTGCAAGAGCTGTTTCTGGCCGACTAAGCGCGGCCCCTGCAGGGCCGCGCGTCAGCCGCAGCGCACGGCCGTGATGCGGCCGTTGTCGTCCACCACCAGGTTCAGGCGCTGCGCGTTGTATTCCTTCGTGATCATCTGGCCGGGGCGCAACACCCGCGCCATGTGGGCACCCGACTGCACCCGCGCCGCCTCGATCACGCTGGCGGTGCTGTCTTTGCCCACAAACGACTGCGCTGGCGCAGCATTGCATTGGCCGCCCACGGGGGGCTGGCCTGCTGGGGTGTTTGACGCGCCAGCACCTGGGTTGGGCGCAGCGCAGCCCGCCAGGATTC